>NZ_JBRJXU010000167.1:0-13884 GCF_057467645.1 Zarconia sp. | reverse complement strand
GTGGGGTGTGGGGTGTGGGGGAAGAACTGCCGCGAGCATTGATATTTCCCAGAAATGCCGTGGTTTCGTCGGCCCAAAGAATGACTCGTCCGCCATCTCCAGTTTCAATCGCATCGGCGAAAATGTTCGTATTGCCATCCACGAGCGTCACTCGCGCGTTGGGAATCGTCCCCAAGCCCTGGAAATCGCCCCCAATGAAAATCCCTCCACCCCCATCACTCCCAGATACATCCAACGTTGCATCCAACACGGCCACTTGATTTCCCAACACCTGAATCGTTGAAGCATTCCCATTTGCCCTCAACTGACCACTGGCAATGGTGGTTCCCGCTTTCGGATCGATTTCCACATCCGACCCCACCAAACTCACCGTTCCATCATCATTAACGGCAATTTGACTTGCATGAGATAAATCCTCTCCCCCTGCCAGCAGTTGCGGTAGAGATAATGGGGTAAAATCCTCACTGCCAATCCCCGCTTCCGCCACGTCTAAACTCAAGACGTTCCCGGTTGCACTCAAACGGACAATACTTTCTCCTTCCACTGCCATCAGGGTAATATTCCCATCTACCGCACTCAGGGTTCCCGTATTCACAACGCTGCCGCCAAATAAACCCAGGTTTTGCCCGGACTCAACGGCTAAATTCCCTTCATTGACGATGCTTCCGGGATTCACTGTGGCAAATGCCAACCCATCGGGATTTCCCATCAAACTCGACCAGGAGTTTTCCCCAAATACATCCAACTCATTCTCGCCAAATCCAATCCCTGTCGCAGTGGTGGCGGTAAAATCTCCCCCGACGTTCAAACTCGCACTCGAACCAAAGACAATCCCGGCGGGGTTGATGAGGAATAAGTTTGAGTCACCCCCAGTAACTTGCAATAAACCGTTGATATAACTAGCATCACCACCGACGACGCGACCGAGGATATTCTCGATATTGGGGTTAGAGAGAAAGTTGGCAATTTGCCCTTCACTCAAACCAAACCGCTCGAAACTATGGAAAAGGTTAGCTCCATCTCCGGAGAGTTGCCCGCCATGAATATCGAGAGTATCACCTTCTGGGGTGACAACGGTTCCGGTGCCATCGTTGGCTGGAGTAATCGATTGTGCTAGTGCGATTGGGGCGATCGATATCGCGATCGTAGAGAGAAGAAAGGAACTTTTGACCCAAGAATTTTTTAAGGAATTGAAGAACATCGGACTCATCGATTCGGGAGTAGTTTGGGCGGAAAATTGGCGACTTAAATCAATTACCAGTGCCGCTTTCTAAGCAAAAAAAGTAACAACAATAAGAAGTTAACTTAAGTCAAAATTGCAGTGAGATGACCCAATCTTCTTGCGAGTGAAATGCGAGTTACAATGGTCCGTTGTTACCGGTCTTCGGAAGCCATCGTAGAAAAGTTTATGAAAACTTTATTTTCGCATCCCTCGATTTGCGATTAATCTTAAACGGTGGATTGCGATTTTACTAGCATAGGATAGCAAAAAATAATTTTTATTACCTAGATTAAAACAAAAAAATCGAAATCTTATTGAATGAGTAAAAAATTTAAGAAACTAACATGAAACTGTCGCTCCGTTTTTGATTTTCTGAGATAAAGAACAATCCCTCAAATTTCTGTCACATCAGTGAAGCACTCGCCAGTGACGAGCGACGCTTGCCCCTCCATCCAACACGGATTTTGGCTGTTGCGTCAGTCCATCGCTCCAGTTCAGACCAAATCTCGATCGAGAAGGCGACAACCCCAACGCGATCTGCTTTTTGGGCGATCGCTCCTCTCGCCAAGCTTTAAACGCTCACATTTGGTCAGGATAAGGGTTTTACGGTTCGAAAAGTATCGGGTGAAGTGGGGTATAGGGGACCAGATGTGCTTACAAGGGAATGCTTTTCATAACTGATGAGATCGAGCATTAAAATTCAACGAAATTTCGAGGGTTTTTCTCCCCCAGCTCCCCCAGCTCCCCCAGCTCATATCCGTACAACCCCGGTGAGGAAAACTGCCCACCCTACAAATTTATTCCAGGAGTTAATATTTTTGAAAACCGCTGTAACTTATGACTGATAGCAGTTCACGCTGGTATCATGACACGTTATAGTTTTTGGGGCATGGGGAATAGAGAATGGGCATTTGTAAAAGGTTAGAACTGCCCTACACCCCACACCCCACACCCCACATCCCTTACCAAGGGCTACCGATGGTGGTAAACGCCGACCAATAATAGGGATGGGAGAGATTGGTATTCTCCAAATGAGCCAGTTCTGGCGGGAGGGGAATGCTGCCGCGCAACCCGGAACCGCGCAATTCACCAGCCTCAACGCTGACGTGGCCGCGAATCATGGCAATTTGTGCTTGGCGCAAGGCTTCAGCCTTAATCTGCGAATCGGTCAAGTGGCTGTAAAACTCCGTCATCAGCGCCAAAGTCCCCTCATCGCTGACGTACCACAAACTTGCCATCGCCGATTTCACACCCGCAGCCACTGCCAACCCGGCAAAGCCCAATTCTGCCTGGGGATCTCCCACAGCGGTTTTGCAAGCTGAAAGTACCAGGAGTTCCACCGCTGGGTTATTCCAGCCCAACAGCCGCAACTCATCCAGGCGCAACTTCTCATCCCACAGTTGAATATAGGAATTGCTCGGATCGCCCGATTGAAATTCTCCGTGAGTGGCTAAATGGACGATCGGGTAGGGAAATTCCTGGCGTTCGGCGACGAGGTTGTTGCGAGTAAAGCTTTCGTTGAGAAATGCCTCTCCCTGCCAAATGTGCTGGGTAATTGCAGACAGTTCCACGGGAACCGCAGGCAGGGGATTGAGATCGGTAAACGTACTTGCCCCCATGCCCAATGCTTGGGTATTCTGCAATGCCCGATAGCGGGTATCGATGAGGCTGAGGCTGGGAATCATACTGAAGCTGTATTGTTCCACTAAAAATTGCTTGCCATCGTGCAACGCTGCGATGGGTAAGGCGCGCAATCCCTCATCCATAGAAAACAGCAGGGTATCGGTTTGAGCAACGGTGAGTTCGTCTTTGAGGGGGGCAATCAACCATTGATAGAGTTGTCCGGCACTTTTGAGGTAGCGATCGGAATTTCGAAAGTGAGGGTGGGTGATGTTGCGGTGCAGTTGCCGCGCGGTGGCGAGGACTTCTTCTTCCCCTACATCGGGCACCACTTGACGAACGGGAACACCTTCGGGGGTAAACAATACCAGTTCGATTTGGTTGGGCAATAGGGTAACGTAAACCACCGCTGACTGGTTACCGGTTTGGGCGGCAATTTTACGCAAGGCTTCTTTGGCATTTTCTACCCCACCGGATTCGTCGTCACTGTCTTTACCGAAGTAGTCGGTATACTCATCGGTACGCTGGCGATCGAGATCGGCCAGTTCTGCAGTACTAATGGCAACGCTATTGTTATTGAGAACGTTGAAGTTATTCGTCCGGGCGAAGGTCTCGAAAGATCCTCCCATCTTTTGGGCGATCGCAAAATCGAGACCATCTCCATTGCGGCGATCGACATTGCTTGAATTGCCGTCGTTGTTTGTATTGGACTCCTCTTGGAGAACGTTCCGAGCGATATTTAAAGCAGAAGCGGGGTCTACCGGAATCGCCCCCAAAGGTCGATCGCCAAAGTTCGGGCTAATGCCATTGGATTCGTCAGATTCGATCGCACCGGTTAAAGGGTCGATCGCATTGCTATCTGCCTCATTTACACCGTTGAGAATGCCGTTAATCAGGATGTCGCCGTCCGTTGTCAAAGTTCCTGTATTAATCTCCCCTTCGCGACTGTTGAGGGTAATATCTCCGCTGCCTAACGCACCTTGAGTAATGATATTCCCGGTATTGATATCGCCCCTGGCATCCAAGCCGATATCTCCGGAGGTTCCCGTTTCGGCGAGGCTGGCAATATTTCCAGTGGTGATGCTGCCATTTTCACTGGTGAGGGTAATATCGCCGCTATCTCCCCCGGCGATCGAATTAATATCTCCGGTGGTAATGTCTTCTCCGGCATTGAGAGTAATATCGCCGCTATCTCCCCCGGCGATCGAATTAATATCGCCAGTGTTAGCATCTCCCCCAGCGTTGACGTTGATATCGCCGCTGTCTCCGGTTTGAGTTTGGGAGGTAATATCCCCAGTATTGGCATCATCCCCGGCATTGATGTTGATATCGCCGCTATCGCCATTTTGAGTCTCAGAAGTGATATCTCCGGTATTGGCATCTCCCCCAGCATCGACATCAATATCGCCGCTATCGCCGTTCTGAGTCTCGGTGGTAATCTCCTCTGCAATCAGGTTGCCATCAGCATCGACGCTAATATCTCCCGATCCGGTAATCCCGATCGAATTCAGGTTTCCAGTATGCACGTCATCGCCATCGATCGAAATCGTCCCACTCACGCCACTGGTGGTTTCCGTGGTGATATTTCCCGTTTCGATCGTCCCGTCACCAATCGTTGTCAGACGGATATCCCCACTATCGAGGGCACTGAAGGTGGCAATGTCCCCAGCGGTAATGTTGTTAAACGCCGTCACGTCGATGTCGCCTCCCGCGCCGCCATTGGATTCGGTGCGGATATTGCCCGTAGTGACGGAACTGGCAGCGGTGATACTGCTTTGCAGGGTGATATCTCCCCCATCACCGTTGGCATCGGTAAAGGTATCCAAGTTGCCGGTGGTGATGCTGCCGTTGCTGCTGGTAGCGCTGAGGCTACCTCCTTGTCCGATATTGGAGTTGGAGAGGATATTGGCGGTGGAAATATTGCCCGTGGCGTTCAAGGTGACGTTCCCCGCCTGTCCTGCGGTAGAAACGGTAGTTAAATCCCCCGTCGTACTGAGGGTTCCGCCGCTGGTAATACCGATATTACCCCCCTCCTGGGTTCCTTCAGTCTCAATTGCCCCGGTGGCAACATTTCCCGCTGCATTTACTTGGACGCTACCACCAACAGCGCGTCTCCTCTCATCTTCGGAAAAACTAGTCAGCTGACCGTTGCGGGTATCAATACTACCGCCAGTGCTGATAATGGTAATGTCTCCAGCTTGACCGATGTCATCAAATGGATCGCCAGAGAACGGTCGAGCGTTTGGATCTTGGACTCGGGTGTCGATATCTCCCGTGGTAATGTTCCCGGCGGCATTTAAGGAGACCTCTCCAGCATTTCCTCGTAGGGAACGAGCATTTAAGCGGCCAGCAGTTGTATCGATCGCCCCGGTACTATTGAGGGAAATATTTCCACTTCCAGCGTCGTCAGAGGCAGTGCTAATGTTACCCGTGGCAATATTGCCCGCAGCAGTAATCGATATGTCGCCTCCCCCCACGTCACCAGAGGCATCCAGGCTACCGGCGCGGGTATTGATGCTGCCGCCGGTACTGTCGAGAACAATGTTGCCTTTATCGAGACTCCCGTTGTTATTAGAGTAGGCATCGATATCGCCGGTATTGATGTCCTCAATTGCGGTAAGCTGAATCTGACCCCCCGCATCTGTGCTGGACTTGCTTTCTAGGGTTCTTCCGGTGGTGTCGATCGTCCCGCCACTATTGAAAATGATATCTCCGCTGGGTTCATGATTACCTCCACCGGAAGAGGCAATAATATCTCCAGTAGCCGTAATATCCCCAGCAGCAGTCACTTGAATATTGCCTGCAAGACCGCTGAATGCAAAGCTGCTCAGGGTTCCAGTTTGAATGTTACCGCCGGTACTTTCGAGGGTAATGTTGCCGGAATTGAGGATGTTGGGGGGATCGTAGTGACTCGTATCGATACTTTCGCTAATGGTAATGTCGCCCAAGGCAGTCAGAACGACATCGCCTTCGGGTTGAGTTTCGATTCCGGCAAGATTCCCGGTGACACCGCCAATGGTAATCCCTTGAGTGGGGGAGTCGAGGAATACTTCCGTGGCGCTGGCTTCGAGGGTGTTGGCAGCAATGCGCAGGGGGGCGGATGCAGTACCGACACTGCCTGCGGAACTCATCAGCTCGATCGAACCGGCACTGAGGAGAGAATTGGTATCGGGTTGCAGAATAGCCCCAGAAGTCTCGATCGAAAATGCCCCAGAGGTATTGGCATTCGCCAGTTCGATATTACCGACGGTTCCCGCATTCCCCACGCTCAGGGCGATCGTGCCGCTACCCGCATCGAGTGTGGTTCCGGGGGCGGCAAAAATTCCCCCAATCCCCGCTTGGCGAAGTCCCGCTGCCGCATCGACATCGTTGGCGCTGAGAAAGATATTACCGTTGCCTCCAGAGGTATCGATATCGGCATTGAGGAAAATGCTGCGTCCTGCTTTCACATCCAGGGTGGAAATCGTCGAAGAAACGATAGCCTCATTGAGGGTAATGTCGTTGTAGGCTTGCAACACCACCGAACCGCCACGGGAGTTTACGGTATCGGCATCGGCGGTGGCATCCGCGTTCGGACTGCCCCCAAACAGCGCGTCCGTTCCCCCGTCGGCGAGGGTAATATTATTTTTGATGGCGCTTCCCCCGGCACTAACGCTACCACCAGTGGAGGTAATCACCACCGAACCGCTCGTTCCTCCAGCCGAAGTGTCGGTGGTATCTGCGTTGTAAGACCCCGTGGAAATATCGCCACTGGCGGTGAGGGCAATATCGCCGCCATCTCCTTGGAACGATGTGGCATCGAGGGTACTGGTGCTAATTCCGCCGTTACTCGTCGTTAGAGAAATCGGTCCGCCATCCCCGGTGCCATCCGCAGAAGTGGTAATTGAGAAGGTGGAGATATCCCCAGCGGTTTGGATCTCGATCGCCCCGCCATTTTGACTGCTAGAAGCCGAACTGGAGTCGATCGAACCGACATTTGCCCCACCACCGCTACTGACGATCGAAACTTGCCCCCCCGCAGCATTGTCGGAACTTGCATCGATATTCCCAGTGACGATATCGCCAGTTGCGATCGCCGCGATATTTCCAGTAGCCGAACCCCCCGCACTTTCAAGGGTTGTCGTGGTAATGCTGCCTTCGGTTGCACCCAGAGTAATATTGCCCCCCGTATTCCCGGCTGTGGTGATATCGCTTGCCGCGAGATTGCCGTCGGTGGTGATTAGGGCAATGTTGCCGCCACTATTGCTACCGGATGCATCGACGGTTTGGGCTTGAATGCTGTTGCCCGAAATTTGGACATCCCCGGCATCACCCCCACTGGTATCGATCGTTCCGTTTGCCGTTACTGCGCCGTTGGCTGCCGTTACAGTTACCGCACCGCCCGTCTCTTGACCGGAGGTATCAATGCCGTTAACCGTGACGCGAGTACCGGAAAGAACGACGGTTCCGCCATTGTTGGAATCGCGGCCGAAGGCATAGGTACTCGTATCGATCGAACCTGCAGAAATCGCCCCATCACTTTCAATATTAATGCTGCCACCCTGCCGCGAACTCGTCGCATCGATACTGCCAATGGAAATATCGCCATCAGCAGTAAAATCGATCGCCCCAGCGCGATCGAGTGAACGGACACTTTCAGCAGCGCTCAAATTCAACGAACCCGTCGTAATCCCCCCATTCGTGGCACTGAGGGTAATATCCCCACCGCTTAGATAAAAGCTACTGGTGTTGAGGGCATCCGTTGTAATATCCCCGTTGCTTGCCGTGAGGGTAATGTCACCGCCACGTTCAAAAGACGACATATCCGAAGAGGTATCGATCGAACCAATTTCGACACTCGCGCCGGAGATCGTCACATCCCGACTTTCAGCCTGAATCCCTCGTCCGGAACCGAGGAACGAACCGACATTGTTGCCATCGGAGTCTGCAGTAAACTCGATCGCACCGCCTCCCGGAGTAAAAGTGAGGGAGGTGTCTAAAGTAATATTATTCGTCGCCTCGAGAATGACGTTCCCGGTTTGATTTTCCAGAGTTGCGGCGTTAATCGTAATATCCTCTCCGTCGAAATCGGACGCAAAGATATCCGGCAGTGCGGCATCCACCCCTGTCGTACTAGCACCGCTGGAAATGGTAATGTTGGCTGGATCGAGCAGCAGCGTTCCCAAATTACCATTCATTGCACTCACATCCACCAAACCCTCAAAAATCAGGTTTTGTTTACCCGATACTTCCACAAAACCGCCATGGGAGGGTGTGGCCGAAGAACTACCGCGAGCACTGATATTACCCAAAAATGCGGTAGTTTCATCGGCCCAGAGAATCACTCGTCCGCCATCTCCACTCTCAATGGCATCGGTCAAAATATTGGTATTCCCATCAACCAATGTCACTCGCGCGTTGGGAATCGTCCCCAGACCTTGGAAATCTCCTCCAATAAAAATATTGCCACCACCATCGGTTCCCGAAACATCCAACGTTGCATCCAACACGGCCACTTCGCTGCCCAACACCTGAATCTCAGAGGTGTCTCCATTTGCCCTCAACTGGCCACTGGCAATCGCAGTTCCCGCCTCCGGGTCGATTTTTACCTCAGACCCGACCAAACTCACCGTCCCATCGCCATTCACCGCCACTTGACTCGCATGGGATAAATCCTCTCCCCCTGCCAGCAGTTGCGGCAGAGATAGCGGCGTGAAATCCTCTTCTCCAATTCCCGTTTCGGCGACATCTAAACTCAAAACGTTCCCCGCCGCACTCAAACGGACAATACTTTCTCCTTCCACCGCACTCAGAGTCAGATTTCCATCCTGAGTGGTGAGGGTTCCGCTATTAACAACCGTGCCCCCAAATAAACCCAAGTTCTGCCCAGACTCAACCGCTAGATTCCCTTCATTGACGATGCTTCCCGGATTCGCCGTGGCAAAGGCAAAGGCCGTAGGATTCCCCATCAAACTCGACCAGGAATTTTCCCCAAATACATCCAACCAAGCATCGCCAAATCCAATCCCCGTAGCAGTGGTGGCGGTAAAATCTCCTGCAACGTTTAAACTCGCACTCGCACCGAAGACAATCCCGGCTGGGTTAATCAGAAATAGGTTGGAATCTCCCCCAGTAACTTGCAATAAACCGTTGATATAACTAGCATC
This sequence comes from Zarconia sp., assembly GCF_057467645.1. Classification (NCBI taxonomy): domain Bacteria; kingdom Bacillati; phylum Cyanobacteriota; class Cyanophyceae; order Oscillatoriales; genus Zarconia; species Zarconia sp. Next base: position 4,896 of record NZ_JBRJXU010000167.1, on the reverse strand, counting down.
ACCACCAACCACTCTTCCGAGGATATTTTCGATATTGGAATTCGAGAGAAAGTTGGCGATTTGCCCTTCACTCAGACCAAACTGCTCGAAACTGTGGAAAAGGTTAACGCCATCGTCGGAGAGTTGACCGCCATGGATATCGATGCGATCGCCTTCTGAATCGATCTGAGTTCCGGTGCCATCTTGGGCGGGAATAATCGATTGTGCCAGTGCCGTTGGGGCGATCGCAACGAGAACCAGGGGCAGGACAAATGAGCCTTGGGCTAAGGGAGTTGCCAGGGTTTTGAATAACATTTTTCTAATTGGGATCGAGGGATCGTCACAACAACGATGCCCATCTGAGATGAAATGGGCATTCTGTGGTTATGTTTGGAGAAACAGCGATCGAAAACTGACAAAAATTGGATTCGAGCGTGTCGGGAGATGACTGAATAATGATTAACTTCTTATCATTGATTCTTAAATATTGTTTTGACGCTCGTCAAAAAGTAGATGCTTATTTGAGGTGAAGTTAATTGATTTATCTTGAGGATTCGTATCTATTATTATAATTCGCGTCAACATAGAACGCCATTTTCTTTAGCGGTTTATGTAAATTTTAATTAGTGATATCGATTGCAAAATATAGCAAGACACTATGTTAATGCTGTTTTGCACAAGACGATTTCCGGTTAAGATTGGAAAAGAATCCATTTTTCATTTCCTATCGAGTGACTGTAGCGAGTCTTTTAGCTTCCCTTTTAATCGATTTATCGATCGCCAAAACAAAAGAATTTAAAAGATTTAAAATATCTCTTTGAAATGAAAAATTGTTAGAATTTATGTCAATTTTTTATATGTTTTTCCGAATAGCGCCATGTGCAACTTTTTCTGAAGTCTTGAATTTCCGTCGCTTGAGCGACCCTGAATTTAAACGATCCAGTCAATCGGTCCGAAATTTCAAGGGTTTCAGACTTTAAGTTGCACATCGCGTTAATACTCTGTCAGAAAAGCTGTCTCGAACCGGATATAAATTGCCGTGCCAAATCTCCTCAGCGTTCGATCGAGAAGCCGAGCCGATCGCCATCTTGGCACTTTTGCTTGAAGAGAAGCGTTGATTCTCTGAGTAGTTCGTCTCGGCGATCGTTAATTTGCTGTCTGAGTTGCTCGGGCAGATTTTCGGCTTGTTCTTCCAAAAATTCCTCGAGAACATCGGGATTGTTTCGAGCTTCTTGAAGCATGGCAACAACCTCATCCGGAAGCTCATCATTTTGCAAAGCTTCCTCAAGTTGGGCTTCGTCTGCAAGCAATGCATTGATTTGCTCGAGGAGAACACGTTTGCGCTCTTGGACTTGCTCCTGGAAGTTTTCGCTTTGGAGTTGTTCTTCAAGCTGTACTTGTGCTTCTCGAGCTTGTTGGTGAATAGCCTCAATTCTCCATTCGAGTCTCATGCAAGTATCGATGTGGCTGACAGGGGTGGGTGTGAGTAGCCCGAAAACGAGTCCAGCGTTAACGATTATCATCAAATTTTTGCGAGTGAGAGTGGGGAACACTTCTTGCTTACAACTTTAACCTCTTCCCCCTTCATCCATAGAAAATAATAGGGTATCGGTGGCGGCAGCATCTGTATAAAAATTGATTTCAAGCGAATGTAGCGTCGGAAAAAATTTTTCCATTCCTCACTAATGTGTAACAAAAAAGGCGCAAACTGCTATATCTCTCAACGAACCTGAATTCACATGACCCAGACAACATCCTGGCACTCTCACCCAGCTCAATTGGATTTATCGTCCGATCGCGTTCAGATTTGGCAAGTCCAACTCAACTCGCAACCCGTCGAGGTTTTGCGGGGGTGGCTTTCCCCAGACGAATGTCAAAGAGCCGATCGATTCGTTCGTCCCATCGATCGCCATTCATTTATCGCCGCTCGCGGTATTCTCCGCAGCCTCCTGGGCGGCTATCTCCACCAGCCGCCAGAAAGCATCGAGTTCGGATATGCCGAGCGAGGCAAACCGTTCCTCGCGGGTGACTCCCATTCCCTGGAGTTCAATCTCTCTCATGCTGGGGGAATTGCCCTCTACGCCTTTGCTCGCCATCGTCGGGTGGGCATTGATGTCGAATCGTTTCGGGAGCTTGACATTTTGCCCTTAGCCGAACGTTTTTTTAGCGATCGCGAATACCGTCAGTTATGCAATTATCCCCCCGAAGCGCAACCCGCAGCCTTTTTTAGCCTGTGGACGGCGAAAGAAGCACTGCTCAAAGCGACGGGGGAAGGATTGCTGGGATTGTCTGGGGTGGAAATCGCTCTGGATACCGATAATTTGATACCGTCGATCGCAATGATGACTTCTTCAACCTCTGCGTGGTATTTGCAATCCCTCGAAGTCGGTACTGGCTATCAAGGGGCGGTGGCCATCGAAGGGGAACGATGCCCTATCGATTGTTACTGGTATCGATCGAAGGTCAGTTCGAGTTCAGGATAGTTGAAAGTTGGGCGGGCGGATGTGGATTCGAGTTATGAGTAGAAGAACACCGAAACACCGGAATAGGAAATGGAATTTGGGTGTACCTCACAAGGTACGAGAATTGCAATAGATCGGTGAGAACCGCTATATTGCAATTTTTTAACAGAGGCTGACGGTCAAACACCATTTTTCCGTGCTTTACTGTAAACAAGTATGTCTTAGTTTTAACTTTAGTTGCGATTAATAGCATCAGAAAACCGAGATGGTAAGTTGAAATGACTAAAATACCGATACTTCAATTCACCAACTCGTCGCTAAAATGTATAACAAAAAAACCGATAAAGACCCATTAGTTGTTGCTGTGACTGCGGGGTTGGGTGCTGGCGTTGTCACCTCATTTGCTGTGGCCCAAGGTCAAAATCCGCTAGTGGCACTCGCGATTACAGTCTTTGCTGCCCTCGTCGGTTTACTCTGCGATCGCATGGGTTGGGTATAGCCCCCTCTTAGAAATAAAGTCTTGCGACCCTATTTTCCTTCTCACTCGTTTCCCTTGATTTGACTCTTTTAGTCAGGTATTCAAGCCCGTTCAATTATTTGTTTAAACCCTCTTCTTAAAAAACGATTAAAAATTTAGGGTGTAAACTCAGTTTATGGTTTGCATCCCATTTTTATAGGCTGAGACTCAGTGTCAGAATTCTACCGTTTTCTCGAGCGATAACCGATTAACCTAGATTATTCACCCAATGCTCAAATCTCGCTCGCGAGCGAACCTCACAAAACACACTGTCGATCGAGCTGTTTGTCGGGTAAGTTGCGAACTGGCGTGTCAGGCAAGGATATGGGGGATTCTCGTTGAATCTGATGAATAACGATCGGCGAACTGACCCCAAATTATCTCGATCTCAACCCCAATCGGTGACGATCTCCCTTCAATGAAGTTACCCATGGGGAGAGTTTGGTAAAATCCGCTAGGTCGCTGCAACAATTTGTATTAATCTGAAGAGAGTAGAATTAGACGCAATCCTGTGTCGATCGAGTTAATACTGGCTCAGAAACCAGCTCGAACGGCGTGATATGTAAGAGTTAAATCTGCCCTTGACCCAGAAGATGCGAGATGAGTGAAACGGATACCCCCACCCCTTCATCGGAGGGAGAAGATCTCGAGGAGGTCGAGTCCTTCGAGGCGATGGATATTGAAGCAAGAGAAGGAACCTCTCGAGAGTCGAACACCCCAAACCCAGCTCGAGAACGACCTCAAGAATTAAAACCCGATAACCTTGCCGATGCGATCGCCATCATCCATCAACTGCGGCAGGATAAACGCCAATTGCAAGAGCGCGTTTGGGATTTAGAAGCCACGCTCAACCGCATCGAACACGGACCAGACACCCCCCAACTCGTATCGCACGCCACCTCAGAAATACTCGATGGCGATGCGGCACGGCGACAGCAATCTTTAGTGGAAACGATTCGGGCAAAATTGCAAACGTGCGAGCACCAAATGGCTCGGATGGAGCGAGAATTTGCCCTCACCCAGCAGCGCTATAACGAACAGACATATCAACTTCAGCAAAGCGAACAAACCTGCGAGGAACTGCGATCGCGCCTCAACCGCCAGCAACGCTACACCCTTCAGTTTAAAGCCGCCCTCGAAAAGTGTTTGGAAGAAGTAGAAATTCGCAATGGTAATTTGGTCACGGCGAACACTGCTGAATCGGTCGAGCCGATGTATTTTGCGCCCGCTCAACCCGTCGAACCTTGGTCGATGAATGGGATGGAAGTCGATGCTGCTCTCGAAGAAGCGACCAATGTAGAGAACATAGAGGAAATCTCAGAAGAGATCGCGACTTCTGCGGAGTCGGCGACCATTCCTGTTGAATCTTACCCTGTCGACTCTCAAGAATCTCACCTTGACACCCTAGAGCAAGCAATACTGGACGATGGAGGAGAGGAAGATGAAGAGAATCTAGAGGGCGCAACCGACGAAAACGCCAAGATTTCTGAAACCGAAACCGCCCCGACATCGCCGCCAGAACCCAAACCCATCCCCATCCCCGAAGCATCGGTTTTGCCACCCGAACTCCCCAATCGGAAACGCCAACCCCTTTCTAAGGTCGATTTACCCAAATTTCCTCGCCTGAACGAGTAGCGATCGTGCCATCGAACGAAAAAATCTCCGATCGCGCTCGAAAATCCGATCCAAAAACGTCCGGAGGAGGTGGGACAGGCCACGGACATAGAAATGGTAGATGCACCCCGACCTCCCCGGCCCGAATAGGCTGGGGTTTTTATTTTGTTAATGTCAGTTTTGGATATAGCTAAGCGCATGGCGCTTAGGACAAACAGCACAGAGCAGCATCAACAGCTTCGCGCAAGGTTTTTCCTGACTCAATTAGCCGTCGGGCGATTGATTTCATTCGCGCCCACCAACGCTCAATGGGGTTGAGATCCG
>NZ_JBRJXU010000166.1:0-25995 GCF_057467645.1 Zarconia sp. | reverse complement strand
GTGAGATTCGGGCGGTTGGCAAGCCTCTTGATGAGCCAAGCGATCGCACTGGCTACATCTGGTTGCTGGGGAGCAAAGTACTTCATCCCGATTCCCCATTCCCCATTCCCCATTCCCCGCCCTCACCGGAAACAGTCTTATCCAAAACTGACGTTACGTTAGTGGGTGGTTCGAGGGCTTCGGAGAGCAACGAGCGCTTCGTAAGAGTGAATCGATCGCGGACCATTGACAACGGGTTAGATCGAATCCGCTTGAATGACTATCATTCAGGTTGAGGAGCACGTCGGCGCTGGAAAAGCTGTGGGAGACAGTGACTCGTGGGATTTGTATATTGTGGCGATCGCAGTCGCCATTCGAGTTCAGACAACACCAGCCCATTGTGTAATCTGCCAGAAATCTTCCCCCCCATGCTCCCGATGCTTCCGATGCCCCCGAAGCCCCTGCACCCCTTTCTCCCCCTGCTCCTCTCCTAATCTGGGGGTGCCACCCACTAAAAGGCTGAAGTATGCTGGAGATGGGTGGTCATTGACGTCATTTACTAGGTAAATATATGAACCAGGGTGAGGGGAAGTTGCACTTGTACCCGATCGATACCCAAATCGATCTCTTGCAACCGTCGAATCCTCCAATTTTCCCCCCCGATCGAGTGACGTTTCCATCAGCTCGATCGACAAATTCGAATCGCTTTGGGGAGCTTGGTCCCGTACAACGACTTTTACACGTTGCTGTGGAACCGGGCACCTTTATCTTGCGCGATGCCAACGAACCATTTTACCAACTGACCCAACTCGACCGATCGCATCAAGAGGGCAAAGAGACAGTTTCGCTGCTTGACTTATGTCCTTCCTGGGGAGAAACCGCAGCGCGATCGCTCCACCGACGTTGCGTCTTGCATTTGGTGCTGCGGGATTTATATGGGTGGGACACAACCGATTTACCCCTGACGAACGAACCCACGACCCTTGTATTCGGGTTATTAGAGGCGAAACCTCGCTTTGTAGAATTTTGGTTCGATTTTGAGCAGTTGCAGATCGCGCGCCTCGACGAGACCGTCGATGAGTTCGCCGAAGCGGATTTAGGGCAATTGCAAAAAACGGGAAATTGGCAGGCGATCGAAGCCCAGTTCGATCCCAAAAACTATCGAGTGGATGGGGTGTTACGCCTCGAAGGCTACGATATTACCGAGCGAGAACAAATCTCTCGCCTAACTCAGGTTCTCATCGATCGCGATTCCTTACTCAAACCCGAGAAATTTCAGCGAGCGAGCGCACAGCTTCAAGCCCTCTTTCAGGCTCGGGATATTCTGGTTCTGTGTCTTGAAAGAACTCGGGTACAGGTGTTTTTCGGTCGGAAACATCGACCCGTTCGCTCCACCCGCTACTCTCTCAAATCTCTAAAGAATTCCCATTTTCTGGGATCGACGAGTGTCGATCGAGTTTGGAGCGTCCCCGATCTAGAAGCCAACTGTCAAACCGAGTTCGAGCGATCGCTCTTGGCGGTCGGCATTCGTTCCATATTGGTGATTCCAGTGATGGTTCCATCGTGCAATAGCGATGATTGCGATAAGCAACTCGCTGCGGTGGTGGGTATCGCCAGCGACAAGCCCGGTCATTTTACGCCATCCGATTGCCAACACGCGGACCAATTAATTCCAGCGTTTACCTGCGCGTTACGTCAAGCGCGCCAGCAGCACGTGAGTACCATTCGTAACATTCATCCCTCCGTAGAATGGCGCTTCGCCCAAGAAGCCGAACGTCGCAGTTGGGGGTGGCCTGCCAAAGAAATTGTGTTTGAAAACGTTTACCCCCTCTACGGCATTTCCGATATTCGCGGTTCCTCCGACGAGCGCAACCGAGCGATTCAATCGGATTTGCTCGAACAGTTCCGATTGGCGCTGGCGACGATCGAGGCGGCTTGTCAAGCGGAGGAGAGTGCCTTAACCGAGCAATTGCGCCTAGACGTGGTCGAGTATATCGAACGACTCGAGAGCGATCTCACCGTCGATGCCGATGTCACTGCCACCGATTATCTCAAGCAAGATATCGAAATCTATTTCGATTATTTTGCCGAACGCTCGCCCCAGGCAAAAGCAGCGGCGATCGCCTACAAAAATGCTTGCCGTAACGACAACCAATGCGTTTACACCGCTCGTGCGGCTTACGATCGCACCCTTGGCGAAATTAATACTTTACTGCAAGAAACCTGGGAACGCTGGCAAGTTCGGATGCAGGAAATTATTCCCCACTACTGCGATTTGGAAATCTCCGATGGGATCGATCGCACCATGTACGTGGGTAAATCCATCTCTCCTAAATTTAGTCCCTATCACTTACGGAGTTTGCGCTACGAACAGTTGCGGGCCATGTGCGATTGCGCTCGGACGGCCTTTACCATCAAAGAGCGATACAACACCGATCTCGAACTCACCCACTTGGTGTTGGTACAAGATGCGCCGATGGATATTTTTCATCACGAGAGTACGGAAAAATTATTTGATGTCAAAGGGACGAAAGATATTCGCTACGAAATTGTCAAAAAACGGATCGATAAAGCGGTTAGCCGCGAAGATCGAGTTCGGATTACCCAGCCGGGAATGCTGACGATTGTCTATTCCACGGACGAAGAATGGACGCAATACCAGCAATACCTGCGCTACCTCACTCGCGAAGGTTGGATCGACTCCGATATCGAGACGGGATGGGTGGAACCGCTGCAAGGCATCTCCGGTTTAAAATTCGCCCGCGCGAGGGTGCTCGAGGCAACTTCAGGGGATACCGTGGACGTTTTGGAGACTTCGGAAACTTCGGAAACTTCGGAGGCTTCGGGAGTCGATGCAGCAGAGGCAGCAGAGGCAGTACGGGGAGAGCGAACGGAGAAATGACAATGGGTGTATTAGAGAGCTAGTAGAAATCAAAAATCGAATCAGTTTTAAGGCTGAATTTCTCAGTTTTTTCTAGATTTTCTCTTTTAACCTTTAACCCTTAACCCTTAACCCTTTTCCTCCCGATGTCTAATGGGGATGGGCGCTCTTGGGAATTGTTCGGGTGCCAACTCGGAGCCGGACCGCGCGTGCCGGGTTCGATAATCGGTTTGCCGTCAAACAGCGGCATCAACCAAATGCTACCAGTTTTGTAAGCGCCTTTGACTCGACCGGTGACAAGCAAGATTCTCAGTCGAGCGGTGGAGATATTTAAAATTTGTGCTGCTTGAGTTGTTCCGACAATCATATGACTGTTTGAGACTCGCAATAGTTTGAGGATACCAACTCGGTTGCATCGACTCAAGCGTCATGGGGTTGGGATGGGAGATGGGGGGACGCGGAGTAACGGAGAAACGGGGATGCCGTGAGTGTTAATTTTTAATGCGCGCATTTTTAATTCTCTCCCCGCCCCCCTTGAATTGCGGCACGCAAGCTTAACCTTTCACCTATGGGGTTGGGGCGACAGATGTCTCAACCCACGCCATTCGTCAGTTCATCAAATAACCGAGAGGCTCAGATCGTAATTGACGTTCTCTGTCCCAAAATTGGAAACTTGGACAAAATAGACACCCGGTGTGAGCTCTATTGATTCTTGTGCGCTGAGGGTTGCCGGCTCGAAAGAGATCGATTGGGAAAATTCTCCTGGGTCGAACGAAATACCATCATTATTGAGATCGTTGAATACTCGGAGTCCATAACCAGGAATGGTCTGGGAAGCTTCAAGTAAGAAATCCACCGTCGAGGTGCGATCGACAACGAAGCGATAGACATCTGTGCGATCTGCCGAACCGACGCTATCGCTAAATGTCTCCATTCCGGTAAGAACATCCAAATTTTGAGCGGTCTGGGTGTTATTCCCCGCTGCGTCCGCTGGTAATCCTGATGGAGGAGTGGGGGTAATGTCGAGATCGTACACAGCAGAGGCGGAATTTGAAAACCCGTCGGATACTCGGGCGAAGTAAGTGCCAGGGGTTAAATATAGACTCGACGCAGCTTGCTCGGCAGCGGTTATGCCACCATGACCCTGCAAGAAATCGCGACCTTCGGGAATGATGCTCTCGCTCGAACCCCCATCAAAATCTCGACCGATTGCAAGTGATGCGCTTCCCGTCAGGACATCTAAAGTGACACCAACATTGGTGGGTGTTTCGATCTCGAACTGATAGTAGTCGTTACTGTCGGATTCGCCCACCGTATCGGCAAACGATCGCGGCGAATCTAACACACCCACATCGAATGCTGCCGGCAGGATATTGCCCGCGCCATCTGGGAAGAACTGTGATGCTTGGGGGGATAGGGTGAGGCTATAGTCTGTATCGGGGTTAGTCCGTTCGTTTTGCAGGCGCAGAAAGTAGGTACCAGCGTCGAGGGTTACCCCAATGCCGCTGGTCGAGGTAGAGGTTTCGAGAATTTCTGTGAATTGCGCCCCAAACCGTGTTTCGTCGATTTCACCGTTGTTATTGAAATCTTGGGCAATTTCAATTTGAACCTCAGTACTGGTACCATCCACTAACGCTTCGATGTTCGTCGGGGCATCGAGGGTAAAACGATAAATATCGGTGTTATCGAGAAGGACCAGGGCATCGTTGAAGGTTTGCGTGGTGGTGAGCGTGCCTAGGTCGCGGGCAGTGGCGATCGAATTGCCGGCATTGTCGGCAGGTAAGCTCTCCACGGGACTCACCAGCAGATTGCCTTCGTACTCGAACCCAGTATAGATAGCAGAGACTCCAACAGCAGCACCGATGGGCAGTCGGTGTACGTTCACAGGTACAGATAACCCATAGTTTCCCGCAGGTAAGACCCTAGAAATATCAGGAGACGATCCTGAATCGCGGATGGTGGGTTCGTCGAAATCTAAACGACCGTTGCCGTTAAGATCCGCAAACAACGAGAGGTTAATCTCTAGATCGGGATTGTTTGTCGGGGAAAGATTCGCACTCACGGCACTGGGGCGAAATAGGGAGAATTGATGGATATCTCCTGTGAATTGATTGGTGTCTCCTGTTGTACCACTAAAGCGACGGTTGCCACTAACGATCCCGAAATCAAAATTGTCTGTACGATCGGGATGAGGCAACAACGGAGCAGCAATGCGACGTTCGTTAATGCCCAACAGTTGATAGTGCTCGAAAGCTTCAGCATTCGTCAGCCCCGCTTGAGTCAGGTCGGCATTCAGACTCAAATACGTTCCCACGTCGAACTGAGGCGAGGAGGTGCGTCCTTCGTGAATGCCAAACTGGTTAAAATGAGTCAAACTCTGGCGATTATTCAATCCCGCCGCCACTAAATCGGGATGGGAATTGAGATAAAAGTCGATATCGAACAGATTCGATGCCACCCGCCCTTCATCGATGCCAAATTCCTCGAAATGCTCGAACAGTTGCTCGTTATCAAAGCCAGCGGCCACTAGATCGTCATGAGAAGCTCGATAAAAATCTGCCTGGAACGTATGGGAAAACAGCCGACCTTCCGCAACACCAAAATTCGCCAGATGGTCGAAGAATTGACGATTTTCGGTGAAGCCAGCATCCGTTAGATCGGGATTCGCTTCCTTGTACAAATCCAGATCGACGATTGGGGAGAAATCTCGTCCTTCACGCAATCCGAAGTTGAAGAAATGCTCGGTGGCTTGTTCGTCCGTAAAATTAGATAACTCGGGGTTAACTTGGCGGTAGTAGTCAAGATCGAGAAGATTAACAGTCATAATCGGTGTTGTAAGTTGAGGTGATGCAATGAGGAAGCCAAAAGGCTCAATTTTCCCTGGAAACCAGAACCGATAAGTCACGCCTCACCCAGTCAGAGTGGCAGTACCAACGGAGTCTTGTGCTGGATAAATCGGTAAGCGTTGGGCGATCGACTCTCAGTTCGAGGTGGGAGAATTTAACGAGTTCTGAAGAGCAAATCATCCAATTTATCTATCTAAAATAAAGTAGGTTTAAACGGATTTATTTATGCAAAAAAAATAAATAAATCCTATTTATTAAAAAATTTAAATATTTGCATAATCAATAAAATAGAGTTGTTGGGAAATGTCGCCGTTTGAAGTCTTGAATCGTGTCGATCGAGTGAGTTTTGTACTCGTCCTCTTCCTTTACCCAAATTGACTCAGAATCTAAAAAACCTAAAATATATCCTTGTCAGTTCTCCTCATCTCAAGCGATGTCATACTCAATTCGCCCCATCACCCCTGAAGACGAACCGTTTCTTTGGCAAATGCTTTATGAAGCCGCTCATCTTGATGACGAAGATGAGATGTCATTACCGGTTTTAAAAAAACATCCCCAACTGGGCAAATACGTCCGCGATTGGGGACAAGAAGGGGATTTGGGATTCGTTGCGATCGCCAACGAGATCGATACCAACCACAAGATAGGAGCCGCATGGCTGCGGTTATTTCCCAGTACCGATCCCGGTTACGGCTACCTCGACGATCGCATTCCCGAACTCGCCATTGCCGTACTGCCTCAATACCGAGGACAAGGGGTCGGCACTCAACTGCTCGATCGATTGTTAGCGGCTGCAAAACTCAAATATCCGGCAATTTCCCTCAGCGTCAGAGACGATAATCTGGCGGTGAAGTTGTATCGGCGGTTCGGTTTTGAGGCAATTGAGGAGAGTGAAACGGTCAACCGAGTGGGGGGTCGATCGTTTAAGATGAAAATCGATCTCGTTTGAGGTGCGATCGTGGAGGAATACCTTCAATCGACCGATGTTATCGATTGGCAGCATCCCACTATTTTAGAATTGGCATCAACTCTCGCACGGGGCATTAAAAATCCCGAAACGATTGCAAAAGCTTGTTTTGAGTGGGTGCGCGATCGCATTCGACATAGTAGCGATTATCGAATGAATCCCGTGACTTGTCGGGCGTCTGATGTGTTGAAATTCGGCACCGGTTACTGTTTTGCCAAAAGTCACTTGCTCGCTGCTCTCTTGAGAGCGAATGGTATCCCCACGGGGTTTTGCTATCAACGATTGAGTATTGACGATCGAGGCGCACCCTACAGCTTACACGGTTTCAATGCAGTCTACCTACCCGATTTTGGCTGGTATCGCATCGATTCTCGGGGCAATAAAGAAGGGGTCAACGCTCAGTTTTCTCCCCCCGTCGAGCAGCTTGCTTATACTCCTCGTTTGTCTGGAGAATTCGAGATCGATCGCATTTTTGCCGCACCGCTACCGATTATCGTGGAAGCCTTGCAAACCTATTCCACCTGGGATGAAATGCTGAAGAATTTACCGGATTTCAATCTCGAAGATCGGGGTGAGGGTTTTTTTGAAACAAGCAAGCTCGTTTCTGGGTAAACTTCTCCCCGTATAAATAGAAAGAAGCGTATCTAAGATACGCTTCTTTGTTAAGTTAAATTAAGCTATCGAGTAATCGAGCTAAAAATTACGAAGCATTTCTCGATTACATCAAGCCGATTTGAGAAAGAATTCCGTTACCGGTGATCAACTCAGTGGCAAGACCGATGACGAAACCGAGCATCGCTAGACGACCGTTCCAGGTTTCTGCGAATAGAGTGAAGCCGAATTTAGTTTCTTGGTTTTCCATGATGAGTAAATTTCCTGCTGTCAACCGTTGATATAAATCGTAACATAATAGTCTCGATTTACGCAACATTTAGTTACATTTTTTTGACAGAGCATTTTGGGAGTATCGGAGGTTAGGTAGCTCTCGGGTGCTTCGGAGGTAAAGGAAGCTCTTGTAAGAGTCAGCAGTAATGAGTGGGAGCATCTTGCTCCCGTTTCTCCCCATCTCCCGTTTCTCCCCATCTCCCGTTTCTCCCCATCTCCCATTACTCCCCATCTCCCATTACTCCCCATCTCCCCATCACTCTTCCAGTCCCAGATCGAGTTTTTCCCTTGCTGGCGAGAGAACCACAGAGAGATCGGCTTGTTCGAGTTCTGCGGTGGTAAAAGAGGAGATACTGAGGCTGCGAACCACACCCATGGCCGTCCGAATCCATCCGGCATCGGGACTTTCACCCGTGAGGGGAGCGAAAAAAGTATTGACGAACGACAAAATCGAACCCATGTTGAGGAAAAAGTAGCCATCGTTGGGAACGGCAAAGGATTCGATCGCCGTTTGGAACGTGTAGCTACGATCGAGGGTTCCGTAGGGTTGGGGTAACAGTTGCGCCATCGGACCGCTACCGGTGGTAATGACGAGGGTATTCGCATCGCTCCAGCCGTAGGCGATTTGACTGGCCTGACTCTCATCGACAAAAACGTTATCCCAACTGGTGACCGCCATCCCTTGCACTTCGGTGGTAGAGACTTCGACGAAGTTATCGCTAAAAGACTCGATCCAAGTTTCGAGCTGACCGAGAACTCGTTCCATTCCCGGTCGGTTGCTCGTTTCGATCGCAATGCCCAAACCCATCTCGAATCCGGGGTTGTAGAAGGGGAGCAATCCTTCTTTGGTGGGAAAGAGAAACAATGCGTACTCTCCATCGAATAAAGGAATCAGATCTTGCTCCAAATCGAGATTGAGATTTTCCCAAACGACGCGGCTCAATTGTTCGAGTCCGGTCTTCACATCGGGATCGTCTTGGGTGGTTTCGACGATGCGCTGCCATTGGCGGGCAAAGTTAAAACTGTTGAGAGAGAAGTAAGAGGCACCCGGAATCCTTGAGAGCATTTGAGTGCCATCCACTGGAGCGACTGTGGCCCGATCGGGACTGGGGTTGCGGTAGTAGGCGATACTCTGGGTGCGCAACCCGTTTTCGGCTCCCCAACCCCAAGCATGGAGGGTGGTATATTCTTTCACCATCGGTTCGAGAATCGCCGCTAGGAAGTTCGCCGAAGCCGGTTCGGTGGGAACTGTGGGAAAGTTGGGGATATTGAGAGTGGAGGCGAGCTGAGAGAGTTGCTTTAAATTGCCGTAGAGTGCCACGAGCGATCGCCCGAACTCGGGATGCTCGAAGGTTTGCTGAAACTGCGGGTTCGCCGACAGGGGCACCAAATCTTTTTGCGCGGCGATCAGTTGCTCGAGAGCCACAGCATCGGTGGAGACGGCCAGGTAGCCATCGGGCAGAAACGCCATCGCCAATCCAGGACGCGGTATGGGAAACGGGGGAAACTCCGAGGGTTCGGGAAAGGGTTCCATCGGTTCGGGCAAGGGTTCGAGTTCCACCGGAGGTGGTGCTTCGGGGATGGGAGGAAGGACGGGGGGAATTGGTTGGACGCGGGGTTTGGGTTTGGGCTTGCTTTGGGCGAGGAGTTGACCCTGGAACCAGTTCCCAAGGCGATCGGGTAATTCTTTGATTCCTGCTTTTATCCCCACTTTCATCCCCATATCCCCCGGCAGTCCCGGTAGGGGACTCGACGGTTCGGGAAATTCCAATGTGGGAAATTCCCCCGCTTCCCATTCCCAAATTTTTGCCCCCTCAAATTCTCGCTCGATGGGCGGTTCGCCGCGCAAGGTTTCCATCTTCTCGATATACCCGTTCATGCGAGCAGTATTCTCGACAGAGACGATCGTCAGCACGCTGGTTTTGAAATCCGTCAGTTCCAGACCGTATGGGTCTCGGGCAGGCAGGAGAACCGTTGCCGCCCACTTTCCCACCCACGGCGCAATATCGGTTTGAAAATCCGCTTCCATCGGCAACAGGGGAATCGCTCCGGGACCGGCAATCTGGAAGGGCAGCGGATTGAAGGGTTCAAGAGCCCTCCAAGTTTCGGTGGTATCGATTAACAGCGCGCCGGCAAGGTTGGCGGGTAGGGCTTCGGCGATTTTCGGCGGGAGATTCGGTGGGGGTTCGGATTCTGCTGTGGGTTGGGCAACGGCTGTACCGGAGAAGAGGGTGAATCCCAAAAGCCATGACACAACGGATCGATCGAGCAATTTTTTGGTCTCCTATGGGTTGACGCGCGGGTTTTCCTCGAAAAAGGGAAAACTCATGCCTAGCTTAACCTACAGGATTTCTCTGAGGGAGGATGTTGAGCTGTCGGGGGCTTGGGGCACTCCGGGAATAGAGCTGAAGGCATGAATCGAGCTTATTTCTTCCATCGGTTATGCATTCGGGTCTGCATCTGGGTCTGCATCCACCAGTGCGTGGAACAGGAGGCAGTATACAAGTAGCATCACCATCCATATGGCCCCCGAGCGCGTAATCGTCAGAAACAATGCCCGATAGGCACTTGGCGAGACGATGTAAGCATGAATGGCAACGCAAATCGGAATCGTCAAGAGCGAAGTCCCAGCCAAGCGCTTCCATTTAATTGGTAAGGTACCTCGATCGAGAGTCGGCGTCCTTCGATTGAGTTCGATCGCTCCAAGCCATGCCAAGAGAGGCAACCCGACAAAAGTACTGCCATACTGGAAGACTTTGTAGCCGGGCACATGAAAGCTACCCATTTCGATCTGGGAATTCAGAATCGGCATTAAGTGTGTCCCCCATTGGTCTTTATGGGTAAATGCATCCCATATCTGATGGGTGAACGCACCAACGACGATCGCAAACGCCACAGCAATAAAGTAGCGAAGTTGGATACCCCCAGACGATCGTGTGGGAATATTTGGTTTGGATGACAATCTAGATTCAAGCCACACCGGCAAGAGGGCGATCGTGGGTCGTCGCATCACGAATTCAAATAAGAAGAATCCACCCAAACCCAGGGGCAAACATACAGAGAATACACCTAAAGGGGAATGAGTTTGCGCGTAATCGACAATGGGAAAGAACAGAGGCACGTCCGGAATCATGGCACCCATTGCGAATGCCCAAAAGGGAAAGACTCGTCGCCACGACCAAAACGGGAGAACGGCGACAATATGCGTTGGAGTAAACGGCATACGACCTCAATTCAGATGTATAACGATAAAGTTGAGCGGGATGAGACTATGTCGAATGAAGCTGGACACCTAACCCTTCACGCTTGCTCTGGCACAGGGTTCGGCAGATCTCTACACCCTAATTTCCGAATGCTTGTTGGTGCTGTTTACCATTGTCGCCGATTTCATCCCAAGTCGCTTTTGAATCAACCCAGATATGATGAGCGACTTTCAGGTTTTCATCACCCTCGGTTATTAAACCAACAGGAACGTACATTCTTGAATCATCATTCACACCGGGTAAAGGCGATCCACAGTTTTGGCAAAAGCTCGTTTGCCAATCGTGACCTGGCTTATGCCAAGTATTGATGAGTTCTTCACCTCTAACCCAGCGGAAATCTTCATTACGGACGACGACAACTGCGATTCCATTACTACCGGTCGATCGTCTACAAATCGAGCAGTGACAAATATACACATCCGAAATATGAGTCGCGATCTCGAAAGCGACTGCTCCACAATTGCATTCACCTGTTGCCATAATCTTTTCCTGAAAATAGGGTCACATAACGATCGATCCCCGATCGACTGACAAAACCCAGAAGCCGGAAGATGCCTCAGTACAATGCATTCACCCATTGGGGAGAGTCGTGATTGTTTTTAGGAAGCACGAATCGAACCCGGAGCCAGAACACTCGACAGAAACACAAACCTGTCGCTCTTCTCAAGTTTAGCGCTCGCTCAACTTGAGAATTGGTGTGGTGAGGGTTCGGTTGAGTTCCCACCCAACTTCCCTCCGGGCAAGAATTTCAGCCCACAAGATTTGTGTCAGTCAACCAGCCTTCGCCACTTGTCATTTCCCCAACCTCACCCATTCGCGAAAGGTCCGAATCCAACTGGTTTCCCCCATGGTTTGACTCATTTCCAGAAAACGAACGATCGCATCCGGTGTCATTCGAGGGAAGGTTGGCGAGCGATCGCAGGTTCGATAAACTTTATTTTCTAGGCAATAGATCGTGACATCGCTGCCATCGTACCGCCAGAGTTCCGGCACGCCCAAATCTGCATAAATTGCCATTCGATCGAGGGAACTGCTGCTAATATCAATTTCGATGGCTAAATCCGGTGGCCGATCGCGATCGAAGTCAATTTCGGTTTTACCTCGGACAGCCGGCTCGTTTTGAATGTAGTAGCATTGGTCGGGTTCCAAGCCTCGTTCTAAATCCCGGCGCTTGCAAGTCAAGGAACCCAAACTGCGAATCTCGATATTCGACTCTTCGGTTAGGGTTTCAACCATGCGACCTGTCAATTTCTTGGTTCTTTCGTGGGGAACTAAAGGGGTCGTAATTTCCAAGTATCCTCGATCGTAAGTCAGTCGCAATCCCGGTTGATGTTCGACATCTCGAACTAACGCTTCGTAGGTTTGCCAACTGACATTTTCCAAAAGAATGCGATCGGGTGTAGGTTGGGGAGATAGATTATAAAATTTTTTACGATTTCTACCAATGAAAACGCTATTCATGATTAAAATATTCTTGGAATTTATATTTTTCTAATAAACGCCTAAAAAAAGATTCTAATTTTTTGTCTGTGTCTGGTTGTTCAAACTCATAACCTCCAAATCGATACACTTCATAGCCAGCAAGCTTTAATTTTCTATCTTCTTCGACCATTTGAGCATAAAGCTTTGGAGATGGTTGATTATTTTCTGATGAGTAATGCTGTTTTCCATCAATTTCTATGACTATCTTTATATTGTTAGGAAACAGTAACAAAAAATCCATTCTTTGCCGCATTAGACGCTTTTGACCTTTTAAAGCTTTAATTGTGTATGGATCGTAATGAAGATATACTTGAGGAATTAGTGCGGGAAGGATAAAATTGAGTTCATCATAAAATAATCTAAAAAAAACTTCAAATAAATGTTTTTCTGGTTTACTTGATAAAGATAATTTTAATCTTTTATATAAGTTGCGACTCGCATCTAGGAATGAACACTCTTGTTTTTGTACAATTTTCCACCAGGTTACAAGTTCTTTAAAGAGTAAACCATGATGTTGAATAGGATAATCGTAAACTAAACAGTATTTTTGATTTTTGACAATTTTTATATCATTTGTCGTTGCATCATTTAGTATAATTTCAGGTTTCGGGCCATTAGCTGCAAAAATAATATTCTTAATATGACACCCATGGTTCTCAATTTTATCAAGTCGATAAACTAAGCCATCTTGTATTAGTTGATAACCATCAAAAACCAGAGATTTATTAAAATAACTTACTGCTTCATAAACCGAAAACTCTTTTTTTGAAAAATATCTTAAGTCAAAAGCCAAAATAATAATGTTTTTTATTTCTTCAGAATTATTTACTTTTAGTAAAACTGATTGTGTATATGTGAATCTGGATAAAGATTTTATATCAAAATCATGTTGAATATGACAATATTGGAAAAATATTTCTAAATCGTTTTGTGTTCGATATGGAGATAAATCGCTGTTTCCAGTTATTAGATCTGCCAAATCAGAAATTGTTGTAAGAGATAAATTCATAATTTTTGAACGCTCAAATTTTATGATGCAATCGAAAGAAAATAGAGGCTAGCTTCTTGAAAGGTAAACTAACCTCTATTTTCTCTATCAATTTATCCTATACATACGACTTATGCCGTGAAGTACTTCGCAACCGGATGATACGCCACGATCGCCGTTGTCGATTGTTCCGGATATAATTGCTCGCTTTCATCCATATACAAGTTGATGCGATCGCATCCAAGTAACTCCAACTGCTTGTATTGGTCTTGAATATTCGGACAAGCTGGATACCCAAAACTATAGCGAGACCCTTGATACCGTTGTGCCAAAATATCGCGGATGTTATCGGGTTCTTTATCCCCAAACCCTAACTCGCGACGAATGCGTGCGTGCAGCCATTCTGCCATCGCTTCGGCAACCTGTACCGCCATGCCATGGAAGTACAAATAGTCCGTATATTCGTCGCCGTCAAATAGTTTTTTGGCGTATTCCGTGGCAATTTCACCCACCGTTACCGCGTGCATCGGGAAGACATCAATTTTTCCCGTTTCTTTGGGGGCAAAAAAGTCAGCGATGCACAGGCGACGCATGGATTTTTGCCGGGGAAACTCGAAGGTGACAATCGGTTCGGTGAGGTTGCCGGATTCTGCTTCTTCGGGTTTGTAAAGGTGCAAGGAATTGCCTTCAGATTGACAGGGGAAGTAGCCGTAAATCGCTGTGGGATGCAACAGATTCTCATCGATAACTTTCTGCTTCCACCGCTCTAAAATCGGGTAAACTTTCTCTTCCAAAAAGCCGTTATATTCTTCCCGAGGTTGGTCTTTCGGTTTGCGGAACTGCCACTGTCCGGCGATGAGGGCTTGTAGGTCGAGATAGCCGTATAATTCTTCGAGGGGGATATCTTCGGGTTGGAGGATTTGAGTTCCCCAGAATGGGGGTGTGGGGCGATCGATCTCGAAATCCACCGCATCCGATCGCCGAGTATCGATAACCACCGGTTCGGCTGCTTTTTTCGGCTTCGGTTCTGAGGAGCGATCGCTACCATTTGGGACGTGACCGTTACCATTGGTTTCATCCAAAAATCCTTTCAAATCGTCCCAATTATTCTCAGATTTTGCTGGCATCAACTTATCCATAAAGTTGAGATCGGAAAACGCATCTTTGCCGTAAACCACCTGACCGTTGTAGGTATTTTGGCAATCTTGGTTGACAAATTTGGGAGTTAATGCTGCTCCCCCAAGAATCACCGGAACGGTAATATTTTCTTCGTTGAAGGTTTCCAGGTTATCCTTCATAAATGCCGTGGATTTCACCAACAAACCGCTCATGGCAATGCAGTCGGCATTGTGTTCTCGGTAGGCTTTAATAATATTCTCGACGGGTTGCTTGATGCCCAGATTAATCACCCGATAGCCGTTATTGGACAAGATGATATCCACCAAGTTTTTGCCAATATCGTGAACGTCGCCTTTCACCGTGGCGATAATAAACGTTCCCTTGGCACTATCCTCCGCTTCATCTTTTTCCATATAGGGTTCGAGATAAGCCACCGCTGCTTTCATCGTTTGCGCCGATTGCAACACGAAGGGCAGTTGCATTTGTCCGGAACCGAACAGTTCGCCCACCACTTTCATGCCATCGAGGAGGAAGACATTGATAATATCTAACGGTGGATGTTTATCCAGGGCGATCGCCAATTGTTCTTCCAGCCCAATCCGTTCGCCATCGATAATATGGCGCTTCAGCCGTTCCTCAACCGGAAGGTTTTCATCGACAGTGCGATCGCGTTTCGTGGTTTTCCCTTCAAACAGTTGAGTTAACTTAATTAACGGATCGAACGTACAAGCTTCTCCTTCAAATTCTCGCTTATCGTAAATCAGTTTACGGCAGACTTCTTGATGTTCCGGCTCGATTTTTGCCAGGGGTAAAATCTTGCTGGCGCTAACAATTGCCGAATCCATCCCTACCTGCATTGCTTCGTGGAGGAATACCGAATTCAACACTTGCCGCGCCGCCGGATTTAAGCCGAAAGAAATATTCGACACCCCTAAAGTAATGTGACATCCAGGCAACTCTTCCCGAATCCGGCGAATGGCCTCAATGGTGGCTTGGCCGTTGGCGCGGTCTTCTTCAATCCCCGTGGAAATCGGTAGCGCCAGGGGATCGAAAAATAGCTCTTCGGGGCGAATGCCGTACTCTACCGTCGCATCGTAGGCGCGCTTGGCAATCTCGAACTTTTTATCCGCCGTTCGCGCCATCCCATCTTCATCGATGGTTCCGACGACAATCCCAGCGCCGTACTGCTTCGCCAATTCCAACACCTTAAAAAAGCGGGGTTCGCCATCTTCGTAGTTGGTGGAGTTGAGCAAACACTTACCCCCTGCTACTTTCAGCCCCGCTTCCATCTTTTCCCATTCCGTAGAGTCCAGCATCAGGGGCAAGTTGACGTTCGTCACCAGCCGCGAGGCCAACTCCTTCATATCCCGAACGCCATCCCGGCCCACGTAGTCGACGTTGACATCGAGAATTTGCGCCCCTTCCTTCACCTGGGATTTTGCCAAGGCCACCAATCCATCCCAATCTTCAGCGTTCAGCATCGTCCGCGCTTTCTTAGAACCGCTGGCGTTGAGGCGTTCCCCGACAATCAGGAAGGAGTTGTCCTGTTCGTAGGTTTGGGTACTGTAAATCGAGGAGGCGGAAGGTTCGTAGCTGTGTTGGCGTTCCTTGGGGGTGAGGGTTTGCGACATCTCGGCGAGTTGACCGATATGTTCGTAGCGCGTCCCGCAGCAACCGCCGATAATCTGCACCCCCAAATCCTCGACGAAGTGCATCAGCGCCATCCGCAATTCCATTGGCGTCAGCCTGTAGTGAGCTTGTCCGCCGACGTTTTCCGGCAGTCCGGCATTGGGAACGCAGGAGACGACAAAGGGGGAATGTTCCGAGAGGTAGCGGATGTGTTCCTTCATCAAATCCGGACCGGTGGCGCAGTTGAGGCCGAGGATATCGATGCTGTAGGGTTCGAGAACGGAGACCACGGCGCTAATTTCCGTTCCGACCAGCATGGTGCCGAAGGATTCCATGGTCACCGATACCATGATTGGCAGCCGCGCACCTTTTTTGGCAAAGACGTCTTCGATGGCATTTAAAGCGGCTTTGATTTGCAACACGTCCTGGCAGGTTTCCACCAGCATCAAATCTACCCCGCCGTCGTAGAGTCCCTCGACCTGTACCCCAAAGGAATTCCGCAGGGTGTCAAAATCCACATGACCCAGGGTCGGCAGTTTGGTTCCCGGTCCGATGGAACCGGCGACGAATCGAGGTTTTTCCGGGGTCGAGTATTCTGCGGTCAGCTTCTTGGCGAGTTCGGCTGCGTCTTTATTGAGTTCGTAAGCTTTGTCGGCGAGGTCGTATTCAGCCAACACTAAGGGAGTACCGCCGAAGGTGTCGGTTTCGATGACATCGGCCCCTGCTTCGAGGAACCCGCGATGCACGGTGGCGACAGCTTCGGGTTTGGTATGGATGAGGTATTCGTTGCACCCTTCGTACTCCGCGCCGCCAAAGTCTTCGGCGGTGAGGTTCTGCACTTGCAGGTTGGTTCCCATGGCACCGTCCAAGACTAGAACCGGACGATTTTCGCTGTGGAGTCGTTGCAGGAAGGGGCTATTCATGGAGGGAGTATGGATTGGGTGACGATCGAATTAGTCTTTATATTTTATCTCAAGGCTTTGGGGAAGCCGATGCGCTCGGGTTTTGTCTTCTTTATTTTCGGGAAGAATACAGGAGTCGATCGAAAAGTGATTTCGCTCCCAAGAATTTGCATCGCGAACGATAGGATTATAACAGTAGAAAACATTTTATAAAACAGAAATTTTCATAAAATTATGCAGCAATATTAAACAATCTAAATATTATTACTTTCTCAAATAGCATCACCAGTAACTCCTCGAAATCGCCTCACGACATGGACCTTATAACGTTAGAATATTTGGCTCTGTTGCCCGAGGAGAGGCGAACGAAGCAACCGAAATCGCCAAGTTGAAGTTTTGCCCTCGTTTAAATAGTGTTGGTGGGCAGTTTGAGGTCTAGTGTAAAAGTGAAATCCTCCTGCAATAACTGCCCACCCTACAAATTTCTCGAGACGACTCAAACTCGAGTGAAACTCGATCGAACTCGAGATTACGCGCTGTGTTCGATACTACTCATCACCTGCAAATAGGCCGGATCTTCTGCGTGGATTTCCCGTTCTTCGATCGCATTTTCATCGTTAATATACTTGCGGGCGTTGTCGGCAATGACCGCATTGGCCAGTAACTCTAACGCCTCGGGTTTATCGAAATTATTCAGAGCGTCGGCGTATTTGCGGCTGTGGCTGGGGCGTACGGACTCCTGACAGTAGCTGGAGAGTTCGCGGCTTTCGGTCATCACTTTGAAGGCTGAGGCTTTCTCGTGGCTGTTCCCGAAAATGGCGACGTACAGAAGGTTAATCGTGGATGAGTCGTGGACGGGAATATCGTATTTTTGGATAATCTGCGGCCAATACCTCAAGGCTTTCAATCCTTCGAGACCGCCTTTATTGAGACCGGCGTTTTCGCACCACTCTTCAAATTCTTCAATATTCGACGGACAGCGACCGAGAGTGCTCATTCCTTTAGCCAGGGCTTGACCGGCTTGGAAGTTCCGCGTCGGTTTGCCGGTCACCGGCAGCATCATACTACCGCGCACGTCCGCAACTGTGGCTGTTAGCTGGGAAAAGGTATGGTCGCGCACTTTTTCCATATCGCCGCCTCGATTGAGGGTCGCTTCAATGCGGGGCACGCCGTATCCGAGTTCCGTCAGGGCGATCGGTTGGCGATAATAAAGCCGGTGACGATCGCGCCGGGACATAGACACGGTAGCCGCTTGATCGATACATTGATCGAGCAGCAACGTCAGTAGCGTGGGCAAAATTCCGGGATTATCTCGATGGAATTCGTAACCGAAACCGGCAAAAATCGAAGCCATATTTTTTGCAGCTTTGATATATTGCGCTTCGACGTTATGAATTCCCGGTGCGACCTGAATATTGAGAGAAATTTTATCGAGCATATGGGCACCGAGGAGTGCCGTTAATGCATTGGGGTGGCAGAAATTCGCGGTGAAGCTATCAACGGGATCTCGGAGCGCATCGTGGCGGTGAAAACCGGAAAAGAAGGCAAGATTGGGTTGCTTTTCACACAAAACATAGGATGTATTGGTGTCTTTATCGTGACTGAAAGAACCGGCCAAACAACCAAACAAGACGTTATTACGTCCGAGTTTTTCTCGAATCTGGCAAGCCTGTTTGAGATCTTGTTCGATGTAGTTACTGTTGGCACTCAAGATGACCAACTCGCAATTGACAATCAGGTACTCTAGGGTATTAGGAACGAGCTTCGTGCCTTCTTTGTGATGGGCCATCCGTTCCATGGCGGTGACGCGATTGGGATCCATCCCTTGAATCGCTTCTTCCGAAAAAGCCCCCATCAATTTCCGACCCGGACGGGGGGCCAGAAGCAGCGAGGCTTCTCCAGTTTGCATCGCGCAATTATAGGCAATAGAAGCTGGATAAAGACCGATACTATAAAATCCGATCTTTGAATTCTCTAGTTCGCGAATGCGCTGGTTGATATATTTTTTATCGAGGGAATCGTCAAAGAAACTGTTATTCATGAACTTTATACACTTAAACTCGAAGTGCGTTTGGATGGGGAATCGATCGCGATCTAGGATGAATGCTGAAGTTACCCGATGGCGCGATCGAGTTATTTCAACATTCGCGTCAGTCTAAGTGTGACTCGAGCGAACATCAACGCTACTCCATAACCTTATTATGGCGATCGCGACTCAGGCAAGTCGACGGCATATGGGGTAATCCCCCTCGAACTGAGCTGACGGCGATCGCCACAAAAAAGGGACGAACTGTTATTCGTCCCTAGGGATTCGCAAGATTGAAATGAAAAGTTTAAGTGTAATAAACGACCTTCAATGGCACGGGAGTATCGACATGAGGCGAGTCGTCTGCTTCTGGGTCGGCTTTCTAGCGAGGTTTAACCCTGAGTGCCGGACGAAACATCGAGCGTCCCGTACCATTGGCTCTACACCGTTTCGTTGACAGGTCGTTCGCCGACGGTGGATTCATCGAACATAGCCGAATAGGCGAATCCAGCCAGGACGGCACCGAGGATGGGAGCCAGCCAGAACAACCAAACTTGACTGAAGAGTGCGGCTCCGGCAAAGATAGCAGGTCCCAAGCTGCGAGCGGGGTTGACGGAGGTGTTGGTGACGGGGATGCTAATCAGGTGAATCAGCGTCAAGCCCAAACCAATGGCGATCGGGGCAAAACCCGCAGGCGCGCGGCGATCGGTTGCGCCTAAAATAATCATTAGGAACATGAACGTCAGCACGACTTCGATAATCAGGCACGAGATTAAGTTATAACCGCCTGGAGAATGAGCGCCGAAACCGTTGGTAGCTAAGGGATTCGAGCCAGCTAGCTCGAAACCTGCTTGACCGCTCGCAATCAAATACAGCAGTCCGGCGGCCACGATCGCTCCCACCACCTGGGAGGCAATGTAGGGCAGCAAATCGGAGCCGGGAAAGCGCTTAGCCGCCCACAGCCCGAAGGAAACAGCGGGATTGAGATGGCAGCCGGAGATATGTCCGATGGCATAGGCCATGGTCATCACCGTCAAACCGAAGGCGAGGGAAACCCCCACCAGTCCGATTCCTAGGGGAAAAGCAGTACTATTACCGATATTTGCACCTTCGGAGGTATAAACTGCTGCGAGTACCGCGCTGCCGCAACCCCCAAACACTAACCAAAACGTACCGATACATTCGGCAATACATCGTTTGACAATTGGCATTTAAAAAACTCCTTTCCTGTCAATTAGAGCGACGACACATCGCCTTAAACCGTGGGTTTGAAGGGAATGTATCAAGATTAACGAGCGGGGAACTTTACCGTCGATGGTATGGGTACGCAAAACTTCCGGAAAATTGATTTATTTTGAACCTTGAAGAAAAAGCAATTACTTTTTCCCATACATCTCACTGAGCCAAACATTTTTAATTAAACAACGTACCTAACGGTTTTTCGAGGAAAGTCCCGATCGATAGCTTTTGACCGTGGGAGAGGTGACAACGCTGAGTTCAAACTCTAGGGTTGATTCCGGACGACCGGAGAACGGAAACAGAGAGTTTCTCAACCGTTGATTTCACACTATCCTGTGGCAAGGCTATCTTTAAGACTGAATTGTACCTGCTTTTTCTGAAAATCGCGATCGAGGTTGCTATTTTCTTATAAAAGTTAATGATGTAGTGAAATGATGTAAAAAATCTGGGCGATCGAGTTAATTTTATAAAGATTTAAGATTTTTGGCGATGAATGCGATCGCCCGTCAAGCCCTGGAATGCCAGTCGATCGCCTCTTGGTTTGGGAGTTTAGAAACGTGATGAGTGTGATAGCCGTACGATGAGTTGTGGGGCGACGAGTTACCGTTGTTGTTCGATTTTGGTTTGAGATTGCGGGCTTTCTAAGTTCGGTGAACCCATGGCTGGCGCGCGGTGATGAATTGATGTGACTTGAGCGAAATCAAGGGCGATCGAACATGTATAACTTCGGTGTATAACTTAGGCGCGTTAAGCTATACATCTTGCGCGTCAGGAAAACGAGATGTACGGGTTCGATCGAGATAATTTTCACACCATACTATCCTATTGCTCATTTTTGTAACGAACTCCATTGATGGGGTTGGGGGAAAGCTAAAAATTACGGCGATGGTTTGAAAAGGGCGATCGAGGAATTCACATTTTTTCGACAATTGAGGTTGAGAACCGCTAGATACAGATTGTTGAAATATTTAAAACTTGAAAATATGATTTTAGGCGTTCGAATGCAATAAGTTTTTGATGAAAAATCAAAAAATAAAAGCAGAAGTGAAATAATTTTTTTCTTTCGATCGCTCTAATTCTTAACGTTTTCTTTCGTTCTGGTGTAGATAAGAGCGGCTTTTCTGGCGATGGGAGAGTTCTTGATAAGTTCCGTAATTTTACGGAATATTTTTTTTTGATTGATGCTGTACGATATAGCCAAATTTTTCGATCGGCATTCTCGCAACGCAAATGGCAAAGAAACTGTGGCGCAATATTTGGACAGTTCTCAACACTGAAATTGAGGTTCCTTGGGGTAATGCCATTATCGGTGGCGTGGATGCAGCCAAAACCGTATTTTTACTGAGGACGGCGCTGGAGAAAAATCGAAGCGCCGCAGAACTCGCACCACTGATTGCCAATTTCGATTCTCTCCTGGACGTACTCAATTCCCCCATGGCGAAGGTGATTGGGTCGGCATTGCCCTTTGTTTCCCTGGCGACGGGGATTTTGCAGTTTATCGTCGAGAAAACGCGCCAAGAACCTAGTTTGGAAGATGCAGTGCTGTTGGTGAGTCAGGCGGCATATTTGGAAAGCGCGCGTCAGTATTTGCGAGGGTATTTGTTAGATCGTCCGCAATGGAAGGCAATTATCATCCAGCAGAAGCAGAAGAATGCTTCGGAGGCCGTAGCCAAACAGATAGAACAGGTCGGAAAACGGCTCGATCGCGGCGAGATTCCCTTCGATGACCGAGACGCACGCGATACCCTGATTTGTTTCCACGATTCCCCCCTGGCGAAAGCTTTTAATCCGGTACTGACAGTGCGGTTGCAGGAGGCGGGATTGGCGGAAACTCAGGCGAAGAGAGTGACCGAACGGATATCCCGCAGTACCCATCGCTACCTGAAAGAAGCCATTGCCGAAGTGCGAGATAAAGTGCCGAAGCTGGCGGCGATTTACGGGGAGGGATGGCTGCGGGACATCGAAACCTACAGCAGCATCGACAAGTATTTGCAGGAGATTATTGCCGAAAAGCCAAAAGAGAGAGTATTCGATGAGGATTTTA
This sequence comes from Zarconia sp., assembly GCF_057467645.1. Taxonomy (NCBI): domain Bacteria; kingdom Bacillati; phylum Cyanobacteriota; class Cyanophyceae; order Oscillatoriales; genus Zarconia; species Zarconia sp. Next base: position 3,745 of record NZ_JBRJXU010000166.1, on the reverse strand, counting down.
CGTTTCGGGATGTCTACGTTCCCCTGGAAGTGAAGCCGGTGCGGGATGGGAAAGTCGATCGAAAACAAAATATCGAAACCTGGGCGGCGAATCTGCTCGCACAGACCGATAAAAACAAACACAAGCAGGTTATCTTCATTCAAGGTGGCCCAGGACGGGGGAAAAGTGTGTTCTGTCGGATGTTTGCCGACTGGGTACGGCGAGAACTGCACCCGATTTACACGCCGATTTTGATTCGGTTGCGCGACGTTAGGGCCTTTGAGGTGGATTTCGACAAAACCCTGAGTGCCGCAGTGGGGTGGGACTTTTCTGCCAGTGATTCCGGCTGGCTGACAGACCGCAATACCCGGTTTTTGTTTTTGCTCGATGGCTTCGATGAGTTGCTCTTGGAACGGGGAACCAAAGACGGCGTGGGGCAACTCCTGAGTCAAGTGGAACAGTTCCAGAAACGAGCGGCAGAAAATAGCGAACGGGGACATCGAGTTCTCATCACCGGGCGACCTCTGGCTTTGGCGGGATTGGAACGAACGATGCCCCCCAATTTAGCACGGGTGGAAATTGAGTTGATGTCGCCGGAGATTCGGGAGGCGTGGTTGCATAAGTGGAAACGGCTTGTGGGAACGGAGAAAGCGGCGAAATTCCGAAAATTTCTGGCGAATCGCTTTCCGAAACAGGTGCGAGAACTGGCGCGGGAACCCCTGCTGCTGTATTTGCTGGCGGCGATGTACCGAGACGATAGCTTCAGCGCTGACACCTTCGATTCCGACGATGGAGACGAGCTGAAAGTGCGGGTGTATCAGGTAGCGTTGGAGTGGGTGCTGACGAAGCAACGGGCAGAAGACGGGCGCAATCTGACCCCGAAAATTGTGGGATTGGATCAGGAGGATTTGTACAGTCTGCTCTCAGAGGCGGGATTGTGCGTGGTGCAGTCAGGGAACGAACGGGCGTTAATTAAATTCATTGAAGCTCGACTGGTGGCACAAGGCAATGCTGGAGCGATAGAACTGATTGAGGCCGCGCGGCAGGCATCCCAGAAAAACCCCTTGAAAAATGCTCTGGCAGCGTTTTATCTGAAGGCGGCAGGCGGTGGGGAGAATTCCGTGGAGTTTTTCCACAAAAGCTTTGGGGAATTTCTCTGTGCCGAACGGATGGCTGAAACTTTGGCAGATTGGACGCAGAAAACGGGCAGGCGGCGAAAAACCTACGCCATCGACGAGGCCAACTTTAACAAGCAAGTGTACGATCTACTGGGGTACGGTAACCTGACGGAGGAAATCGTCGGCTACCTGCGGGTGCTGCTGCGGCAAAACGAAGAACTGGACTGGGTTGCATTATTCGAGCGATTGCAGGAGTTTTATCGAAGTTGGTGCGATGGGCAATTTATCGAACTGTTGGATGCAACCGAGGAAATGCTCCCCCTAGGAAAGGCACGGCAGTTACAGAAATACGGCATCGAACGGGGACAGCGCCAGGTAGATATCTACACCGGATTGAACGTGTTGATTTTGCTCCTGGAGTTGCACCGCTACGGACAGTCGCGGGAAGAGTTGAAGGATAAGATGGCGTTTTATCCCTGTGGAGAAAAAGGTGAGGAGTTTGACGAAGAGCGTTTGCTGCGGATAATTGGCTACAGTCAATGTTTGGGGGCTTGGGAATTTGCGAAAATCGTTGGTAAGTTTCTTAGAGGTGCAAACTTCAGAAGTGCTTACCTCAGAAGCGCAAATCTCAGAAGCGCAGACCTCAGAAGTGCAGACTTCAGAGGGGCAGACCTTAGCAGCACAGACCTCAGAAGCGCAGACCTCAGAGGCGCTTACCTCAGTGGCGCTTACCTCAGTGACGCTTACCTCAGAAGCGCAGACCTCAGTGGCACAGACCTCAAAAGCGCTTACCTCAGTGGCGCTAACCTTAGTAACGCTTACCTCAGAAGCGCAGACCTCAGTGGCACTAACCTCAGAGGGACAAACCTCAGTGACGCTTACCTCAGAGGGGCAGACCTCAGTGACACAGACCTCAGCAGTACAGACCTCAGTGGAGCAAACTTCAAAGGTGCTAACCTCAGTGGAGCAGACTTCAAAGGTGCTAACCTCGGTGGAGCAGACTTCAAAGGTGCTAACCTCAGTGGAGCAGATTTCAAAGGTGCTAACCTCGGTGAGGTGAAATGGGATAGCACAACGGAATGGGCAAATGCGATCGGTTTAGACGAAACCCGGAACATTTCCAACAAACTGGTGCAACAACCCCAATTTGCAGCGGCTGTGGTGTTGCAGTGGGAATACCATCTTTTTACGGAAGGTGATGTATATGCTGTGCTTGCGGCCTATCAAAAAGCCCAAACACTCGATCCTGACTTAAAAATTTCCGCCAATTTCTGGAATCATCTCTGTTGGGAAGGCTGTTTGCAAAATCGAGCTGCCGATGTCCTCTTCGCTGGAGAAAATGCCGTGAGACTCGAACCGGATAATGGAGAATATCTCGATACTCGCGGTTTGGCACGATCGCTGACGGGGAATATTGCCGGGGCAATTGAGGATTTTCAACGAGCTTTAGATACCGGCATTTTCAAGAAGTCGAAAGCAGAAAAACAGCAACGACAAGGCTGGCTGGATGCCCTGCGCCGGGGCGAGAATCCCTTTACCCCGCAGGAGTTGGAGAGGTTACGGAAGGGTTGACGAGAATTAAAAATGAAAAATTAAAAATGCAAAATGGGGAAGGGAGATTGGACACCAGCAAGATCCTCCTTTGCCTCCTCTACCTCCCCTGCCCCCTCTACCTCCTCTGCCCCCCGAAGCCCCCGAAGTTACAGCAATACGAAATTCTCGGCAGCGACGGTATCCGCGCTCACCCCTTCGAGAACGGCCAGAACCTCGGCAGTGTCGGCGACTCGTACTTCCGCGCCGGTGGTTCCTTGGGAAATTGCCAAACGATCGAATGTCAAACCATCGGCCAGGGCCAGTACGTCTTCCCCAGACTCGAAATCGGCGATCGCATCTGTACCGCCACCTTCAACTACCACAAAGCTATCCCGTCCGAGTCCTCCCCGGAGACTGTCGTTGCCGAGATCGCCGCTGAGGAGATCGTCTCCATCACCGCCATCAAGGGTATCCTCATCGCGACCGCCATAAATGGAGTCGTTTCCAAGTTCTCCATAGAGGCGATCGTTATTCAGGTTGCCGAAAATGCGATCGTTATCCCGACCCCCATAAGCGGTGTCGTTTCCGATGTCGGCAAACAGGATATCCCCTTCCGTATTGCCAAAGAGCAGATCGTTTCCCTGACCGGCATACAGCTCATCCGCCCCAATATCCCCATACAGGACATCATCGAGTTTGTTGCCGTAGAGGATATCGTTATCTTTGCCGCCGTACAGCGAATCGTTTCCATCTCCCCCGGCTAGGGTATCATTTCCCCGATTCCCGAAAATCCAGTCATTTCCCCCGTTTCCAAAGGCTAAGTCGTGACCTTCGAGTGCCGCACTCAAATCGTCTTCATCGCCCAAGGTAACGAAATCATCGCAGAGGGTGAAGCTGTCTCGCAGGGGAGGGAAGACGCCGGGATTGATGCACGGTGTGGGATTGGTTGGGTCTGTGGGATTGGTCGGGTCTGTGGGATTAGTTGGGTCTGTGGGATTAGTCGGGTCTGTGGGATTAGTGGGATTGGTTGGATTGGTTGGGTCTGTGGGATTGGTTGGGTCTGTGGGATTGGTTGGATTGGTTGGGTCTGTGGGATTAGTCGGGTCTGTGGGATT
>NZ_JBRJXU010000165.1:0-43145 GCF_057467645.1 Zarconia sp. | reverse complement strand
GTGGGGTGTGGGGTGTGGGGTATGGGGTGTGGGGTGTAGGGTTTTATTTTTCCCATACATCGATCGACCATTATCGATTATCCACCAAATCCTCGCACTCGGCACGAGCGAATCCAAAGTCTCCCGTACCCGGAACTGCGGCAACCAGTTCGACATCACCTTGAGGATTGACGATCCAATCGGTGGCTTCAACAAAGGGGTTCGCTGGAGAATCCGTTGGGGGGGTTCGATCGGAATGGGGAGGTAATTCTAATTGGGTGGTATCAATTTCACCCAAGCGGGTATCCCGCCATACCGTTTGTCCGAGGAAGGGTTGGGTGGGGTCTGGTGGGAGTCCGCCATTGCCCGTGATGGCGAACCGGCTGCGGGTGGCAATGTCGCAGCTATCTTGAAGTTGAGTGTTGGAGTTGAGGGGATCGGTATTGAGGGTCACCAGTCCCGATGTCGGATCGACAATCGGGTTATCGACGATCACGATGCCATCGACCCCAAATTGAGAGCTGGCAGTAATGCGGCTATTGGGAGCAACGAAGAGTCCGAGCGTGGTAATTTGGATGTTGCCTCCGGTTCCTTCAATGGCACTGGCATTAATTTGACTGTTGTCGAGCAGGGCGATGGTGTCGGAGTCAATCGCAATATTGCCGCCGTTGCCGATGCCGAAGGACTCAACATTAATGAGAGCACCATCGCGTAGTTGCAAAGCGTTGAGTCCTTGCAACTGGATATTTCCCCCTTCCCCAGAAGTCGTCGAAGCGGTGAGAGTCCCTTCGCCATCGAGTAAAATCTCGTCCGCATTAACCTGTAAGTTACCCGCATCTGCGACGCTCTCGTGTCGGACGGTAACCGTTGCCCCATCGGACACTTGCAAGCGTGGGGTGTTGAGAACGATGTTGCCTGCATTTCCCGAGACGGTATCTGGCAGTCCCCGAGCCAGTCTGACTGCTTCGGGAAGTAATATTCCTGCCGATCCAATTTGACTGGGTTCGAAGCGGTCTGCTGCGCCATTGAATCCACCTCCCTCAACCCGAATGAATTCAGACGCATTCACCGTAACGTTTCCAGCCCGAGCTGCCCCAACAGTTGAAGAACTAATAATGCTACCGTTTCCCACCGTGAGCCTGGGGGTATTGATGGTAATCTCACCGGAATTACTCATCGCACTGACTGCCAACGAACCGACGAACGAATTGCTGACTATTCCCCCCAACTCGACTGATTCTGTCGCTTCAATCGTAATCCCACCAGAGGAACCGGAACCCTCACTCCCACTAAAAAAAGACCCCTCTTCCAGGATTGCGGTACGGGTTTTGACGGTCAGATTGCCGCTATTGCCCGCCCCCAAAGTCCGAAGATCGATAATTGGAGTATCGCTTGTACTCGAGAAAAGCGCGACATTCGCTGCATCGATCTCGATATTGCCCCCATCTGCTTCCCCAACAGTCAAGGCTCGGATCAGATGATTGGTTCCCCGCATTGTCAGTTGTGGGGTCACAATCGAAATATCTCCCCCACTTCCGGAATCTAAGGCATCGCTGAAGATAAAACTGCCAACGGACAAATTGGCGTCGTCGTTCATCAATTCTACGGATTCCGTGGTTTGGATATCGATCGATCCGGCGGGTTGCTCTCCTGAGTTTTCGAGAATCAAAGCCGACCCCCGATCGAGTAATAAATTCCGGGCGCGGACCTGAATCGAACCATTCCCGGCGCCACTGGCATCGGCAACCGCATCGGTTTTCAGTTGAATATCCCCGAATTGCTGCACTTGGGCATAATCGAGGGTCAATTGAGTGTCTGTTGCCTCCACGCCAACAATTTGGGCATTCCCACCCACCGCCCCAAGTTCGATGCGTCCGCTCTGGGCGGTCAGAATGCCACCATTGAGGGTCACGTTGCCTCCGACGAGTGCGAGGGTATGACCGGCAGCCACCTGAAATCCCGATGAGGTATCGTTGCGCTCTAAGGGGGCAAAGGGATTAACGCTGAAGTTATGTCCGTTCCCGTTAACCTGAATCGCACCGGAATTTGACCCCATCTGCAAACCCATGGGAACGTTCACCGTTAATAACGGCGGTGTGTTAGGTTCCGTGGCACTATAAAAACTGCCATCTTCAAACAGCAAACTCTCCGCAGTACTCCCAAGAAACGACCCACCAATCTCTAACCGTGCGTTCGCTCCCAATACGATGCCGTTGGGGTTCATCAAAAATAGGTTCGCCGTTCCGTTGGCACGAATCAATCCGTCGATATCCGAGAGATTGCTTCCGGTGATGCGGGTGATGATGTTGTCGATGCTTTGGGCGTTATTAAAAAATGCTTCTCCTCCCATGGGAATGGAGAATTCCTCGAAACTGTGAAAGAGGTTGGTTCCGGCTTGGGTTCCCCCTTCGATGGTGACGATGCTGCCATTGGGAAGAACGATCGAATGATTGGGTAGCGTCGCATCCGGGATAATTTGAGCGACACTGGGGGTTGTCAAAAATAACGAAGTTAGCCCTAGGGATAGAGGGATGGGAAAACCGGTTGAATTGGGAGTCACAGAGGCGATCGCGCGAAGGGTAGAAAAGTTTGCCGCCGCAGAGCGGTTGAGTCTAATTACTTTGCGTCAGGGTCTGGCAATCGGGAGATGGATGCCAAGGGCTGTGGGTCGATCCCGATCGGGCGACTAACTCCACGGTACCATCCTCGCGGCGCGTCCATCCGGTAGCTTCGATAAGGGGATCGGGTGGAGCATCCATGGAAACCGTTTCACCGGAGTGAGGTGTCAATTCGACATTGGAGAGATCGATCTCGGTGGTGTCAATTTCACCCAAGCGGGTATCTCTCCATAGCGTTGGGCTTTGAAAAGACTCAGTGGGGTCCGGTGGGAGTCCGCCGTTGCCCGTGATGGCGAACCGGCTGCGGGTGGCAATGTCGCAGCTATCTTGAAGTTGAGTATTGGAGTTGAGGGGGTCTGTAGTGATGGCGACCAGTCCCGATGCCGGATCGATAATCGGGTTATCGACACTGACGATGCCATCAACCCCAAATTGGGAGCTGGCGGTAATGCTGCTGTCGCCAGAAACGAACAGTCCGAGTGTGGAAATATTAATATTTCCCCCTGCCCCTTCGAGGGCACTGGCATTGATTTGACTGTTTTCGAGCAGGGCAATGGTGTTGGAGTTGATGGTAATGTTGCCACCGTTGCCGATGCCAAAAGACTCAGCGTCAATGGCCGCACCATCGCGCAGTTGCAAAGCGTCTAGCCCTTGCAATTCGATATTTCCCCCTTCCCCAGAAATGGTGGAAGCGGTGAGAGTGCCTTCACGATCGAGTAAAATCTCGTCACTATTGACCTGTAAGTTTCCCGCATCTCCGACGCTCTCGTGTCGGACGGTAACCGTTGCCCCGTCAGATACTTGCAAGCGGGGGGTATTGAGGATGACATTACCTGCATTTCCCGTGACGGTATCGGGTAATCCGCGACGCTCTCGAACCGAAGCCGGCAGGAGAATCCCCGCCGATCGAATTTGAGTGGGATCGAAGCGGTTCGCCGTGCCGTTGAATCCACTTCCCTCAACCTGAATGAATTCAGAGGCATTCACCGTAATGCTTCGGGCACTCCCGGCCCCAAAGGTGGAAGAACTAATAATGCTAACGTCTCGCACGCTTAGCCTGGGGGTCTCGATGAGGATCTCGCCGGCATTCCCCATCGCACTCACCGCCGAGGAACCGATGAGGGAATTTCGGATCGTTCCCCGCAACTCGATCGATTCTGTCGCCTCAATTGTAATATTTCCAGCGGAACCGGAACCCCCATTGACGTTATTGACAAAAGCTCCGCCATCGAGGACTATCGTCCGGGCTTCGACACTCAAATTGCCGCTATTGCCCGTCCCCAAAGTTCGAAGGGCAACACTTGAAGTACGCCTCGGTCCAGAGGAGATCGCGATCTCTCCTGCATCGATGTCGATATTTCCCCCCTCAGCTTCCCCAAGGGTCAAGGCTCGGATGACAGCATTGTTTCCCTGCATTGTCAGTTGTGGGGTCGCAATCGAAATATCTCCCCCACTTCCGGAATTTAGGGCATCGCTGAAGATAAAACTGCCAGTCGTCAAATTGGGGTCATCGTTAATCAATTCTACGGATTCCGTGGTTTGGATATCGATCGATCCGGCGGGTTGCCCTCCGGAGTTTTCGAGAATCAAAGCCGACCCCCGATCGAGTAATAAACTCCCTCCCCGGATCTGAATCGAACCACTCCCGGTGCCACTGGCATCGGCAACCGCACCGGTGTTCAGTTGAATATCTCCGAATTGCTCGACTTGGGTATAATCGAGGGTCAATTGAGTGTCTGTTGCCTCTACGCCAACAATCTGGGCATTCCCACTCACTGCCCCAAGTTCGAGGCGTCCGCTTTCAGCCGTCAAGATTCCCCCATTGAGAGTGATGTCGCCTCCGACGAGTGCGAGGGTATTACCGGAAGTCTGAAATCCCGATGGCGTATCGTTGCGCTCTAAGGGGGCAAAGGTGTCGACGCTGAAGTTATGTCCGTTCCCGTTGACCTCAATGGCAGCGGAACTCGACCCCATCTGCAAACCCAGGGGAACGTTGACTGAAAGTAAGGGTGATGCCCCCGTTCCGCTCCCAGAGGTGTCTGTGGCACTGTAAAAACTCCCATCTGCAAACAGTACCCTCTCGGCGGTACTGCCGAGAAACGACCCGCCAATATCTAACTGTGCGTTCGCTCCCAATACGATGCCGTTGGGGTTAATCAGAAACAGGTTCGCCGTTCCGTTGGCGCGAATCAACCCGTCAATATTGGAAAGATTGCCTCCAGTGACCCGGGTGATGATGTTGTCGATGCTTTGGGCGTTATTAAAAAATGCTTCGCTTCCCGTGGGAATCGAGAATTCCTCAAAACTGTGAAAGAGGTTGGTTCCGGCTTGGGTTCCTCCTTCGATGGTGAAGAGGCTGCCATTGGGAAGAACGATCGAATGATTGGGTAAGGTGGCATCGGGAGTAATCTGCGATCGAACGGGAGAAGCCGTCAGTCCGAGAAACACAAGAGCAATAGATTTTAGGCAAACACGAGAACTGGCTTTGCTCATGAATACTCCTAAGTTGAATTGAGCGAAGGTCATTTGGGGTTTGAGGGTTGCGATTGCGCACTTGCACGAGAACGCTTCGCAACTGAAGCAAAGTCAGCCTATCTAACACTGAAGATCGCCTTCACATCTTCAATTCTCTCCCAAATCCAACTCAGCCTCCACCCGACAGCCCAAAACAAGGGCAAGACCTCGAACTCGCACATTTCAAATTTCGGCTGATGGTCCAGAGTGGAGTGCCGATGGTCATGTGACGCTGATTATGTTAAGCAATATTCCGATTATGTTAAGCAATACATCGAGAATCGAAAAAACGTCGATCGAACCGATATAGTCCTTTATGGTGGGCGCTTGAGTCGTTTCCGATCGCTCTGAGTTAAGGAAACGCCGAGGACCACTTCATTCGCGCAAACGATAGGTACGTCGATCGAAAACGATTTCAAAAGTCTCTTTTCACAATCTTTCTCCACGGTCCTTTTAGCATAGAACGAGGAAAAATTCCCGATGAAATTAGCGTATTGGATGTATGCCGGTCCGGCTCATATTGGCACGCTGCGGGTAGCCAGCTCTTTCAAAAACGTTCACGCCATCATGCACGCGCCGCTGGGCGACGATTATTTTAACGTTATGCGATCGATGCTCGAACGGGAACGAAACTACACGCCCGTGACTGCTAGCGTGGTCGATCGCAACGTCCTGGCGCGGGGTTCCCAAGAAAAAGTCGTCAACAACATCACCCGCAAGGACAAAGAAGAAAATCCCGATCTGATCGTCCTCACCCCCACCTGTACGTCGAGTATTTTGCAAGAAGATTTGCAGAATTTCGTCGATCGCGCTCAAATGGATTCCCAGGGCGACGTGATGCTGGCCGACGTGAACCATTATCGCGTCAACGAGCTGCAAGCAGCCGATCGCACCCTCGAACAAATCGTTCAGTACTACATCCAAAAAGCCCGCAAGAAAGGGGAACTGCCCGAAGGCAAAACCGAAAAGCCCTCTGTCAACATCATCGGTATTTCTACCCTCGGCTTCCACAACCAGCACGACAGCATCGAACTCAAGCGGCTGATGGCGGATTTGGGCGTTGAAGTCAACGAAGTCATCCCCGAAGACGCATCCGTCCACAACTTGAAAAACCTTCCCCGCGCCTGGTTTAACCTGGTTCCCTACCGGGAAATCGGCGTGATGGCGGCTCAGTATTTAGAGCGGGAATTCGGGATGCCCTACATCGATATTACGCCCATGGGGGTCGTCGAAACCGCTCGCTGCATCCGCAAAATTCAACAAGTCATCAACGTGCAAGGGGCAAACGTCGATTACGAAGAATTCATCGACACCCAAACCCGCTTCGTCTCCCAGGCGGCGTGGTTCTCCCGTTCCATCGACTGCCAAAACCTGACGGGGAAAAAAGCCGTCGTATTCGGCGACAACACCCACGCTGCTGCGATGACGAAAATTCTAGCGCGGGAGATGGGAATTCACGTTGTCATGGCGGGAACCTACTGCAAGTACGATGCCGACTGGTTCCGCAAAGAGGTGAGCGAGTATTGCGACGAAATCCTCATCAGCGAAGACAACGGCGAAATTGCCGATGCGATCGCCCGCATCGAACCGTCGGCTATTTTCGGTACCCAGATGGAACGCCACGTGGGCAAGCGATTGAGCATTCCCTGCGGCGTGATTGCCGCCCCCATCCACATCCAAAATTTCCCCATCGGTTACAAGCCGTTTTTGGGTTATGAAGGCACGAACCAAGTGGCGGATTTGGTCTACAATTCCTTTACCCTAGGGATGGAAGACCATTTGCTCGAAATTTTTGGCGGTCACGATACCAAGGAAGTGATTCACAAAGGAATGTCCGCCGATTCCGATTTGAATTGGACGAAGGACGCCAGGGCAGAGTTGAACAAAGTTCCCGGCTTCGTGCGGGGTAAGGTGAAGCGCAACACGGAAAAATTCGCCCGCGAACGGAATCTCTCGGAAATTTCGATCGAGGTGATGTATGCCGCGAAGGAGGCGGTTGGGGCTTAGGAAGAGGATGCGGGGACGCGGAGATGGGAGAGCTTCGGGAGATGGGGGAGCTTCGGGAGATGGGGGAGCTTCGAGAGATGGGGGAGCTTCGGGAGCAAGATGCTCCCACTATGTGTATCCACTGTTGACTCTTCCGAAGCCCCCGAAGCCCCCGAAGCCCCCAAAGCCAAAACATAAACCATGTCCAAACAACAGTATCGGCAACAATTTCCCGCACTTGTGGATAAGGCGTATTTCAACTACGGCGGACAGGGACCGATGCCGCGAGGGGTGCGCGATGCCATTTTTGATGCTTACGATCGCATTCAGGAAATGGGCCCGTTCTCGGGAAAGTCCGGCGAATGGGTGGAAGTGCAAATGCAGCAGACGCGGGCGGCAATTGCGAAAAATTTGGGGGTCGCCGCAGATACGATTACCCTGACCGAAGATGTCACCGTCGGCTGTAATATCCCCCTGTGGGGCATCGATTGGCAGCCGGGACAGCATCTGCTAATCACCGATTGCGAGCATCAGGGGATTATTGCGGCGGTGGGGGAACTGCAGCGGCGATTTGGGATTGAAGTTTCGATCGCCCCTGTGATGGAAACCCTCAACGATGGCAATCCGGTGGCGGTTATCGAGCGATCGCTCCAACCCAACACCCGACTGGTGGTACTCAGTCACATTCTCTGGAATACGGGGCAGGTGCTGCCGTTGGCGGATATCGTGCGGGTTTGCCGCCAGTATAAAACGGACGGGCCGCCGGTGCAAGTTCTCGTGGATGCCGCCCAATCTGTCGGCGTGTTGCCCCTGAATCTTGCAGAAACTGGGGTTGACTTTTATGCCTTTACCGGTCACAAATGGTGGTGCGGTCCCGAAGGTGCGGGGGGGTTGTATATCCGTCCCGAAGCCCGATCCGACGTGCGTCCCACGTTTATCGGCTGGCGGGGGGTAACCCTCGATAAAAAGGGAATGCCGACGGGTTACGCATCCGGGGGAAAGCAGTTTGAAATTGCCACCTCCGCCTATCCGTTGTATGCGGGTTTGCAAAGGGCGATCGACTTTCATTGGCAATGGGGAACCGCCGAAGAACGCTACGATCGACTTTGCCGTAATAGCGGTCGTTTGTGGGAAAAACTGCGCCAAATTCCCCAAGTGACCTGTTTGAAGGCGCAACCTCCCGAAGCGGGGTTAGTCTCTTTCACGGTTGCGAATGGAAACCACAACCGCCTCGTGACATTCCTTGAATCGAAAGGGGTTTTCGTCCGCACGATTCGCAATCCCGATTGCGTCCGCGCCTGCGCCCATTATTTCACCACCGACGAGGAAATCGATCGGCTCGTAGAGGGAGTTGAAGCGTTTTTGGGATAGGTTTTGGAATTAAAAATTAAAAATGCGTGCATTTTTAATTTTTTCACTCTTCTTCCAATAAATCCGGGCGACGATCGCGAGTTCGATCGAGTTGTTGCTGGTGTCGCCAGCGAGCAATTTCACCGTGATTTCCCGATCGCAGCACGTCGGGAACGGCATACTCCCGAAAGACTGCCGGACGGGTGTAGTGGGGGTAGTCGAGTAAGCCATCTTCAAAACTTTCGGCACTGAGGGATTCCGCTTTCCCCACCGTTCCCGGTTGCAATCGCACCACCCCATCAATTAGGGCCAGAGCGGGGATTTCTCCCCCCGTCAGCACGAAGTCTCCCAGGGAAACCTCCCGCGTCACCAAATGCATCACCCGCTCGTCAATGCCCTCGTAATGACCGCAGAGGAGAACGAGTTGGTCGTAGTTTGTTGCGAGTTCTTTAAAGAGGGGTTGGTTCATCGGCTGTCCTTGAGGCGTCAGCAAAATCACCTCGCGCCGGGGGAGAACCGGCAGGGATTCGACGGCTGCAAAAATCGGTTCCGGTTTCATCACCATCCCCACGCCACCGCCGTAGGGTTCGTCATCCACGCGCCGATGCTTATCTTGGGTGAAATCGCGGGGATTGATGAGATTGACGGTAGCGATACCTTTCTCGAGGGCTTTCCCAAGCAAACTCGCACTTAGGGCACTGGTGAAAAAGTCGGGGAATAGGGTGACGATATCGAATTGCATTGATAGCAGGGGTTGAGGCGAAAGCCGCGAACTGACTCCATTATCCGATCGCGATCGCCTTTTGGGGTGGTGACGAACGGTAGCGATCGATTTGTAGAATGCAAGAATGTATAAGCACTTATGTAGATAAAGGACGATAAATTATTGGGTTAAATTTTAGTTGTATCCGCGCGAAACTCGAACCCCAATGCCTCAGTCATGGCAGACTTCATTCTCATCACCGGCGATCTCGCCATGTTCAACCCCACCTTCGGACCCGCGATCGTCACCGTACGTCCCGGTCACTTAATCGGTTCGGGCAAAAACACAATTAACAGTAAGATTATTTGCGTGGATGGGGACGAGAAAACGGTTATCGTTCCCGGTTGCCCCTACATGACTCCTCAATATAGTATTCCCGGTATGGGGATTCTTTCCATTGAGTCTCTTGCAGACAACCAGATAGCCAAGAAGACGACATCGAGCGGCAAACCCGTTCTGCTCAAAGGCGGATCGTTCAACGCCAAATTCCAAGTGGCAGTTCCGGCCCAACAACCCACCCCCGGCGGTCCCGTTCCGGATACGATTCCCCAATACTTCGGCAGCGGTACTTTTGTCACCACGAACTGTGTGTGTACAGCCACTTGAATGCCCCCGTAATTTCCAACTTTTGCGCCAAGACTTCAAAATCGAGCTTGTCCGCGTTCGGAATCGCGACGGCAAAAGTTTCTGTGTTTGAATGGAGGAGATCGAAATTCTAGGACGCTCAAAACCCGGGTGCAATCATGTCAGAGTCAGGGCAGCTATGGCAAAATATTCCCTTCATCGGTCGGATGTGGCAGCGAATCGAAGCATTACCCTCCCCCGTTCCGGAAGATTCGATCGTCCTACGAGTACTGGTTCAGTCTTTAGTCACGACCGGCATCATCGCCACCGATGTCGCGTCGGGGGAGCAAATGAGCTTGTGGGCGGTTCCCCTGAGTGCCGTCGGGGCAACTTGGAGTTGGTATCGCCGCCGCGATCGCAATGTGGTGACAAAATTTGCTCTGGCAATCGCCATGTTGCTGGCCCTGGGGAGTTTTTTGGGTAACCTCATCGGTTCTCTTAACGATACGCGATTGGTACTCGCCGAGTTGCTGATTCAAATTCAAGTGCTGCACACCTTCGATTTGCCCCGACGCAAGGATTTGGGCTACTCGATGGTCATCGGACTGATTCTGCTGGGGGTGGCGGGAACCTTAAGCCAAACCCTGACGTTCGGTCCGTTGCTGCTGCTGTTTCTCGCCTTGGCACTGCCGACGTTCGTCCTCGACTATCGCTCTCGATTGGGTCTGACTCCCACCCAACCGAAAGCCAAACGTAACCTCGATCGAATGGTGGGGTTGAAATCGACCCTTTACCTGATTCCCGTGGTGGCGGTACTGGGGTTGTTGCTATTTGCTCTCATGCCTCGAGTTCCGGGATACCAAATTCGAGCGCTTCCCGTGAGTTCCACCATTGAATTTCAAGGGGAGTTTGACGGCCGCAATATTATCAACCCCCTTGAAGGAGAGTTTGGCGAAGGGGGGAACGGCACGGGAATCGGAGAGGACGGCAACGGTTCTGGGGAAGTCGACGACCAATTGTATTACGGCTTTAGCAATCAGATCGACCAAACCCAACGGGGACAACTCACCCCCAAATTGGTGATGCGGGTGCGATCGCAAGCGAAAGGGTTTTGGCGCGTTATTGGATTCGATCGCTATACCGGACAAGGGTGGGAGATTTCGCGCCTGGAAAGCGTCCAAAAGTTTAATCGATCGAACTGGACGTTTCGATTTACCCTGCCGGGATTCTATCCCCCCAGCGGAACTCAAGAGGTGATACAAACCTATACCCTCGCAGCCGACTTGCCCAGCTTAATTCCGGCTCTCGATCGACCCAGAGAACTATATTTTCCCACGCGGCAGGTTGCTGTAGACCCGGAAGGCAGTTTGCGATCGCCGGTCCAACTCTCCGATGGATTGACCTACAGCGTCATTTCCCAGGTTCCCTATCGAGATCGTACGGCCCTGGAGAAAGCGGCGACGGAGTATGCCGATCCCATTCGGGAATACTACTTGCAAATTCCGCCCCAGATTCAGGGAAAGATTCGACAGCGCACGGAAGAAATCTTTGCTCGTTCGAGTACACCCCTCACCAATCCCTACGCGAAATCCATCTATCTGGCGCAATATCTGAAGCAAAACTATCAACTGGCTGTCGATCCGTTACAAGTGTTGTGGTTGAATCAAACGGAAGATTTAGTTGAAGGGTTTCTCTCCCAATGCGATCGTGCCGATTCTACCGCCTGTCGACCGACGGGCTACCCCGATCATTTTTCCACGGCTTTGACGGTGATGCTGCGATCGGTCGGGATTCCCGCCCGGTTGGTGGCTGGGTTTGCCCCCGGTCAGTTTAACCCGTTCACGGGATTGTACGAAGTTTGGAATACCGATGCCTATGCCATGACGGAGGTATATTTTCCCCAGTACGGCTGGTTTGCGTTCGATCCGATTCCCGGTAACGAGTTGATTCCCCCGTCCGTCAACGACTACGAAACCTTCAGCGTCCTGCGTCAGTTTTGGAAATGGGTCGCCGGACTGCTACCGGTGCGGGTGACGACATGGTTTGAAGGAATTTTCGGGGCAATGTTCGGTCTTTTCGGCTGGCTGCTGGGACGCTTTTTCCAAGGCTGGGTGGGCATTTTTACCGGACTGATTTCTTTAATCGGGTTTGGCTTTTTAGGTTGGTTGAGTTGGCAGGGGTGGCGACAGTGGCGGCGACGGCGCTGGCTGGGTAAGCTACCGGCAATGGAACGCCTTTACCAGCAACTGCTCGGTTGGTCTGCCGAACGAGGATTTCCCAAACATCCGGCACAAACCCCCCTCGAATATGCCCGCACGACCCGCCAACATTATCCCGCACCGATTGCTACGGCAATTGAGGCGATCGTTGAGGCGTACGTTCGCTGGCGTTACGGGGGAATTGCTCCGGATGTTGGGGCGATGGAACAGCATTTTTTACGATTGAAACAAAAACAGAGGAAGTGATATTGCGGTTCTTAAAATATTTTTATGAAAGTGGGGAATGAGTTGATTTATATGATAAGTTTCATGCCAATTGAAATGTATTTTTTGAAACTTCTACCAATCAGGAACTCATCCAATGGACAATGTAGAAAGTGGAACGGAAGTCAGCCTGCATTATCTCAATGGTGAAGTTGAATCTTTTACCATTCAGAGAACGGGAGAAGAATTTTACCAACAACTTCAACAGACCTCGGAGCGCCAATACTTATGCTTTCATTTGTACGATCGCAGCGTTGTTGTCAATCTCGATAAAATCCTAAAAATAGAAATACATCCGCCTTTCTACGAAATTCAAGGGGATGGCGTGTTTCCCACCGCCGAGCGCGTTACGGCGATGTTAAGGGCCGCCAGACATTAGCCCGACGCAAGTACGAACTAGACCAAACCCGATCGCAAAGCCGTCACCGCAGCCTGTACGCGATCGTTGACGGCGAGTTTGTTCATAATCCCGCGCACGTGGGTTTTAACGGTATTCGGGCTTAAAAACAGTGCCTCGCCAATTTGCCCGTTACTGTAGCCTTCCACCACCAGTTTGAGCACGTCGAGTTCGCGAGGCGAGAGTTCCCCGAACTGCTGGGTGGGAACGGGGGGTTTGAGGTGTTGGATGACGTGTTGTGCCACTTGGGGATCGAGATATGCCCCGCCTTCTCGCGCCGAATCGATCGCCGTGAGCAAGCGCTCGACGTTTGCCCCCTTCACGCAGTAGGCATCCGCACCGCTAGACAGCGCCGCCACCACTTCCGTTTGCGCCGTATAGGAGGTCATCATTACCACCCGCACGTCTGGTAGGGCTTCCTTAATCTGCCCGGTGGCCGCAATTCCATCCTGTCCCGGTAGTCCGATATCCATCACGATTAAATCCGGCTTGAGTTCGATGGCGGCTTCTACCGCAAGATACCCATCTTCAGCTTGTCCGATAACGGTAATATGCGGCTGGGAGGACAGGGCTTGTTCTAAGCCAAGCTGCATCATCGGATCGTCTTCAACAATTAAAACTCGCAGGGGGGCGGATTCTGTAGGGGCACTCATAGCGGATGACATCTTAATACTCGACTGGCCTGGATGAGAGAAACGAGCGATCGAACATCAATAGATCTGTAATTTATTCTCAACGATATTCAGGAATGGGAGTGTTGGTTGTGGAGAAGGGAAATTTAACTTAACCTCAGATCGGGCTCGAACGATTTTTGGGAAGGGTGGGGTATCGGGTATTGGGTTTGAGGTGTGGGGTTTCAAGTCTCACATCTAGCTCGTCGATTCTTCCCTTGCCGTTCGACCAATTTCCACCGATTAACCCAACCAACATCGCTTTCCCATCCCTGAAACTACCATAACCCAGACTGGGCATAAACTTAGGACAATTCTTACGCCCGATCGACCAACGCTCGGGCAGCAAGCCCGAGTCATTTCGTCATTGTATAGGATATGGCATGGTAGATATCGAAAAGCCTCAGTCCGACTCAATAAAGGTCTCATAACCGATTGAGAATCGCAAGAGAATCAAAACATATTAACCGGATGTGCCACTCCCCTGCCTCCAAAGCCCTGACGATCGATATGAACGAACCCAACTCCCCCAATCCCAAATCGTCCGTTTCCGGGTCAATTTTGTGGCAGTGGCGCATGGAAGCGCAACAAGAGGCGATCGCCGCCCAAATCGAGCCGGGGGAGGTGGATTGCTTCTTGCAGGCGCTGTCCCAACTCGATCGACTCGCTTTGAAACTGGGATCGTTTCGAGATCGCGATCGCATCGAAATTTCCATTCCCTTCGCCCAACTCCAACAACGCTGGCAGCAGCGAATTCACCAGCGAGTCCCCTTGCAATACCTCGTCGGGGTTGCCCCCTGGCGCAATTTCGAGCTGGCGGTGTCTCCAGCGGTGCTGATTCCGAGACCCGAAACCGAAGAAACGATCGAACTCGCCCGTCAAGCGGCTGAAACCGATGGCTTAGGGCGAGGGCATTGGGTGGATTTGGGAACTGGAAGCGGGGCGATCGCCCTGGGGTTAGCCCAAACTCTCCCCGATGCCACGATTCACGCCGTCGATCGCTCTACCTCAGCCCTGGAAATTGCCCGATATAACGCCGGTCAGTTGAAATTGCTCGATCGCATTCAATTTTACGCCGGAGACTGGTTTGCACCTCTAGAGGGCTTTAAAGGAGCTATTTCCGGTATGGTCTCCAACCCCCCCTATATTCCCAGCGATTGCATCGCCGCTTTGCAACCGGAAGTGAACCGGCACGAACCCCATCTGGCTCTCGATGGCGGTGCAGATGGTCTCGATTGCATCCGTCACTTGGTGGAAACCGCTCCCGACTACCTACAGCCGGGGGGCTTTTGGGCGATCGAGATGATGGCGGGACAAGCTGAGGCGGTGACGGATTTATTGCAGCAGAACGGAAACTACGATCGGGTGCGGGTGCGTCGGGATTTATCGGGAATCGAGCGATTCGTTCTCGCTCGGATGGTAAAGCGTTTGAAATGAAACTTGAGCTGCGACTATTTTTCTAACGTCAGTTTTGGATAAGACTATTTCCGGTGAGGGCGGGGAATGGGGAATGGGGAATGGGGAATCGGGATGAAGTACTTTGCTCCCCAGCAACCAGATGTCGCCAGTGCGATCGCTTCGCTCATCAAGAGGCTTGCCAACCGCCCGAATCTCACCCAGAGTCGGCATCCCGTCGACGTCGCGGTCGCAAAACTGACGTTTTTCTAGGCTGTGTTGACATTTGGCGTTCAACCCCATGTGATGACTGAATTTCATCTGTACGATCGTAACGCTATAAACCTGAAATGCGCTTTAAAAATGCATCTTGAAAAGTTGAACGGGACTCAAACCAACACCGCTCGCGATGCACGCAAAATGCGCCCATCAAAAATGCTTACGGTGTATAACTTTCTCAAATACCCCACACCCCACACCCTACACCCCATTCCCCTTTTTCCCAACAACTCTATTGCATCACCA
Source organism: Zarconia sp. (assembly GCF_057467645.1). Taxonomy (NCBI): domain Bacteria; kingdom Bacillati; phylum Cyanobacteriota; class Cyanophyceae; order Oscillatoriales; genus Zarconia; species Zarconia sp. The sequence continues at coordinate 27,900 of NZ_JBRJXU010000165.1, read as the reverse complement.
TTTCCATCAAAACTTTCTGGGACGATAGCGTTAAACTTTCTTCCGGGGGGCGGCGTTGAATGTAGGTGCCATCGGGTTGTAACTCCCAAGCTTGGCGATTATCCGAAAGCATGACGCCGAGAATTTCTTGTAAGTCTTTTGCCAGTTCCGGGCGTTCGATGGGGGTAATCGCTTCTACGCGACGATTGAGGTTGCGCGGCATCCAATCGGCACTGCCGATATAAACTTTTTCGTCTCCCCCATTTTGGAAGTAAAAAATGCGGGAATGTTCCAAAAAGCGACCGACAATACTAATGACGCGAATATTTTCGCTGACTCCCTTTACTCCCGGTCGCAAACAACAAATCCCGCGAACGATGAGGTCGATTTTCACCCCAGCTTGGGATGCTTCGTAGAGGGTGGCGATAATTTCACGATCGACTAAAGAGTTCATTTTCGCCACAATGCGTCCGTCTTTTCCCTCTTCGACGTGCTGGATTTCTTGACGAATCAAAGACAGCATTCGCTCGCGCATATTCACCGGGGCGATGAGTAACTTGCGATAGGACTTTTGCCGGGAATACCCCGTTAAATAATTAAACAAATCCGTCAGATCCGCCCCTAAATCGTCATCGCAACTGAATAGTCCCAAATCCGTATAGAGTTTGGCGGTTTTGGGATTGTAATTTCCCGTACCGATGTGGACGTAGCGGCGGATGCGATCGTCCTCTCGTCGCACCACCATGGCAATTTTCGTGTGAGTTTTCAGGCCCACTAAACCGTACACGACGTGGACTCCCGACTGTTCCAACGTTCGCGCCCAGATGATATTATTTTCTTCATCGAATCGGGCTTTGAGTTCCACCAAAACCGCCACTTGTTTGCCATTTTCCGCTGCGGTGACCAGGGCCGCGATCGCCGGCGAATCTCCCGACGTACGGTACAGGGTCATTTTAATGGCCAAGACATCGGGATCGCGAGCCGCTTGGGTGATGAAATGCTGGACGCTTGCCGTAAAGGATTGATAGGGATGGTGGACGAGTAAATCCCCCCGATCGCGAATTTCGGCAAAGAAATCCCCTTTTGTTTCTTTTCCCGAGGAAGATTCGAGATTCAATCGACGCAAGCGAGGCGGCACCACCCAAGACCAAGGAACATCTTTGAGTTTCGGCAGCGGCAGGGACATAAACGACATCACATCCCCCAACCCCAGCAATCCTTCCACTTCGTAGACATCGCTGGGTTTGAGTTCCATTTCCCGGATCAGCATTTCCCGAATGCCATCGGGGAGGGTGGACTGGACTTCAACGCGCACCACCGAACCCCCCGATCTCCGCTTGCGCAATTCTTCCTCGATCGCCAACATCAAGTCGTCCGCTTCGTCTTCTTCCACTTCTAAGTTGGCGTGGCGGGTAATGCGGAATGGATGGTACTCGAGAATATTCATCCCCGGAAACAACCCATCCAAATTATGAGCGACCACCTGTTCGAGGGGAACTCCCATCCAAATCGTCGGTGTATCGGAGTTGGAGTTCCACAGGGAGTCGGGAAGGCGAACGAACCGGGGTAAAACCTTGGGGACTTTCAGCCGCGCAAAATATTCTTTCTTCGTTTCCGGGTCTTTGACCACCACGGCCAGGTTGAGGCTGAGGTTGGAGATGTAGGGAAAGGGGTGACCCGGATCGACGGCGAGGGGAGTGAGGACGGGAAAAATTTGCTCCTCGAAGAAACGACGCAAGTGGGTCCGCTGCTCGCTATCTAAATCGATATAATCGAGCAAGTAAATGCCACGATCGGCCAGCAGAGGACGCAATTCCGTCTCGAAGTGATGGTGCTGTTCGGTGACGATGGGGATGAGGCGATCGCGAATATCGTCGAGTTGTTGTTGGGGGGTACGACCGTCGGGGGTGAGTTTGCTGACTTTGGCATCCACCTGACTTTGCAGTCCGGCGACGCGCACCATAAAAAACTCATCGAGGTTACTGCTGAAAATGCCGTGAAATTTCAACCGTTCCAACAAAGGCGTTCGCGGGTCGAGGGCTTCGTTGAGGACTCTGCGGTTAAATTCGAGCCAGCTTAGTTCTCGGTTGAAATAATATTGGGAATCCTCGAGGTCGATGGGGGGGGTTTCGTCTTTTTCCGTGTCTTTGACCGTTGTGGCGGTGGCCTTCGCTGCGGTTTTGGCTTTAGTCGAACGAGTGGTTGCAGGTTCGCTCTTGTCCCCATCGGTCTTCGCGGTTTTTCCTTTTGCCGATGGGGATTTCGTCGTTTCTATTTTGTCTGAGTCTGGGTGGGGGGTATCTGAGGTAGACTTTTTCGGTTTCGCCATAACTTTTGAATCAAAAAACGTTTAAGAAACGTCTAAAAAACATCATTTTCTATCCCCACCCACCACTTACCAAGATTCATTAAGTCTGCATGGATATCGGCAAGTTGCTCGATATATTCTTTATGAGACAGTGTCTCCCGGCGCTCTTCGAGCTTTTTTAAACGGAGTTGAATCAGCAACCAAGGTTTTGAGATTCCGTTGGTTTCTTCTATGTATTTTGCCAGGTTTTCGCTATTAAACATCAGTGATTTGAATATTTGTATGGTTCGATAAGAATTGGGTAGAGTTTGAAAATTGAAGCGATCGCCGTCGATCGCACTCGAAGGATGGATTTTAACTCACCCCATTCTCCCAGAATTTGGTCCCTCCAACGGAGCGATCGATGGAAAATGGACCCTCATGGGACTTTTTCGATCGCAGTGTATAGCAGTCCCGGCCGGTATCATTACAAATTTTTAGTCATGGGGAACGGGGAATAGGGAATGGGGAATGGAAAAAACCGATTTTTTCGATTCGTGTAAATAAACCAGTCCGCGTAGCGCTATATGTCGCGTTCGTGGCAGATGCAGATGCGATCGCAGAAGTTTGTTCTTCTTCACCCTTGGAAATTCAAGTCACAAATGAGAAAATCGGCGTTAGACAGTCTTGGGAAACGATCGCCCGAATCCTTGAAAACTCAAATTTCAACCCATTGAAAATCGACAATCTCAACTCTATAGTGTTTCTCGAATAGATGAGGTACGGAAGATCCCCCTAAATCCCCCTTATGAAGGGGGACTTGAGATTTAACTGATTTGAGAACCGCTATAAAATTCGATCGCCCCACGTGCAACTTTGAGCCAAGCTACGTGGTGTCGCGAACAAACAAATTCCCCCTTTCCCCGGCGTTGTCAGGTTTTGGAGAACTCAGTTACCCATGGCGTCAATCGTGAATTTTTACGAGAAATTAAATGCGGCGATCGCCCGCAATCGCAGTGTACTCGTCGTCGCCCTCGATCCCAACCCGGAAATGATGCCCCGAGGCGATCGAACCAACGGCGAACTGGCGACAGAGGAACTGGTGGCGAATCTCAAAGATTGGTTGGCGGGGGTTATCGATGCCACGGGCGATCGGGTTTGCGCTTACAAGCCCACCCTGGGATTCTACCAAGCCCTGGGTACTGCCGGTTTGGAACTGCTCTCCCAAGTACTGGCGATGATTCCCGATTCGATGCCGGTGATTCTCGATGCCAAACACGGCGATCTCAATACCAGCAGCGTTTTGGCGAAAACGGTGTTTGAAGGGTGGGGGGTGGATGGCATTACCCTCAATCCCTATGCCGGACAGGATTTGGTTGCGCCGTTTTTGATGTACCCGGAGAAGGCGGCGTTTGTCCTGTGTCGCACGTCGAATCCGGCGGAGGCGTTGCAGGAATATCCCAACCCCGAATCGCCCTTTTACTTGCAACTGGTGGAAGAGGCGAAAGCCTGGGGAATGCCGGAACAACTGGGATTGGAGGTGGGAACGACTTCGGCGGAAGTGCTGGGGAAGGTGCGATCGATCGCCCCGGAACGGACAATTCTCACCCGCAGTCTTTGGGGGGGAAAGGATGTGGAGAAGATTCTGATGGCGGGTTTGAATGCCAGCGGAGAGGGATTGTTGGTTCCCGTACCCCAGGATTTTCTCGGGCGGGAGAATCTGGCAGCAGAGGTGGATACCCTCAATCAGAATCTCGATCGAATTCGCGATCGCGTCAGTCAAGAAAATGCCAGTTGCCAGTTGTGGATGCCCGATGTTTGCATCTTGGAGAAACACCCCCATCAAGATTTAATTTTGCAACTGTTCGATATTGGTTGCATTTTGTTTGGCGATTACGTGCAAGCCTCGGGGGCGACTTTTGCCCATTACATCGACTTGCGCAAAATTATTTCCAACCCCCAAGTGTTCGATCGGGTTCTCCATGCCTACGGGGAGATTCTGCAAGGGTTGAAATTCGATCGCATTGCTGGAATTCCCTACGGTTCTCTGCCGACGGCGACGGGTTTATCGCTTCAGTTGGAACGCCCGATGATTTTCCCCCGCAAGGAAGTGAAAGCTCACGGAACTCGACGGGCGATCGAAGGGGATTTTGCTGCTGGGGAAACGGTGGTGGTGGTGGATGATATTTTAATCACTGGCAATAGCGCTATGGAAGGGGCGGCAAAACTCGAATCGGCGGGATTGGTGGTGGAGGATATCGTGGTATTGCTCGATCGGGGGGAAGCGGTGAGGAATTACCTCGAAGAAAATGGATATCGCGCCCATTCGGTGTTATCGATTTTTGAGGTGGCAGATACGCTGTTGAAGTCGGGGCGGATTACGTCGGAACAGGCAGCAGCATTATGTCACGAATAAGTGGGTTTTGAGGCGATCGATGATGTATTCGATCGATACGCGCAGCAAGCTAAATAGGTTGTCGATCGTTTGACGTAATAATTGATATGGCTACATTAAAAGGGGATTTCATCCTCAACTTTCAGACCCATCTCCTGCCACTGTTTTATGTTGTTATCATCGGCTGTATAAATTGTCAGGTCGGGCAAGTGCTTTAAAGGAGAGACATCCGCGACTTGGGTTCCCGACAAATACAATTTTTGGAGCTGAGTCAGTTCCCTCACAGGTGACAAATCTGCGAGCTTGGTTTCCGACAAATCCAATCTTTGGAGCTGAGTCAGTTCCCTCACAGGTGACAAATCTGTCACTTGAGTTCCTGACAAATTCAATGTTTGGAGCTGAGTTAGTCCCCTCAGAAGGGAAAAGTCCGTCACTTGGGTTCCTGACAAATTCAATGTTTGGAGCTGAATCAGTTCCCTTACAGGTGACAAATCTGCGAGCTTGGTTTCCGACAAATCCAATCTTTGGAGCTGAGTCAGTTCCCTCAGAAGGGAAAAGTCCGTCACTTGGGTTCCTGACAAATTCAATGTTTGGAGCTGAATCAGTTCCCTCACAGGTGACAAATCTGCGAGTGGGGTTCTCGACAAATTCAATGTTTGGAGTTGAGTCAGTCCACTCAAGGGAGATATATCTGAGATTCGAGCATTCCATAAATTCAATGTTTGGAGTTGAGTCAGTCCGCTCAAAGGGGATATATCTGAGATTCGAGTGTTCCATAAATCCAATTTCTGGAGCTGAGTTAGTCCGCTCAAAGGTGACAAATCCGTGACTGTGCTGTGAAAAACAATTAATTGCTGGAGCTGAGCTAGTGTACTCAGAGGTGATAAATCAGAGAGTTGAGAGCTTCCTAAAGTTAGTGTTTTTAGATGAGATAAAACCTTTGGGACATAAATATTCCGCTCGAAAACATCCCATCCCCTTCCAATAGCCTGACAAATTAAGTTTCGATCTCTTTGTGACTCAAACACAGCTTTTGCGTAATCCACTAGGAGTTGCATCGCTGCATTCGTGCCAATCTGCACCAAGGCTTCAATACATTGACAGGCTTCGTCCGCACCATAGTGGGATTCGTACTGGAGTAAGGGAACCACTTCATTCCCCGCTTTGACAACGATCGCCACTTTCTCCTCATCTTTGGGCGGTAGCAGTTCTTTCGCACAGGCTAAAACCCGATCGCGCGTGGCGGGTTCGACGGTTGTTGCCGTTTCCAAACACGCCACCGCCAGGAAATGGAGGTAGTTTTTCGTTTCCGGCTCGCTGTTACCTTTCTCGATGAGAAAATTGAGGAGTTGGACTCGCTCCGGAAGACGTGCCAAACCGGCCGCGACGATAATCGATTCTCGCCATTGGTCGTCCGTTGCTTTTGCCAATAGCTCCTCCAGGCTATCGTCATCCAGTGCCGCTTTTGCTGCTAAATATTCTTGAAACGTGCGATGGGCAAAATCGATCTGCCCCACCACGGGTTGCCGCAGGAGTGCCGCGCGATCGACAAACAGATCGCGAATCTGCTTGCCCGTTATCTCGGCGGGCAGACTGGTCTTTTTTAACTCCCCCTCAAAATGACTGTCAACTCGATCGGCTTCTAAATCCGAACGGTTCAAACGCATCAGCTTCAATGCCAGACTCTGAAGCAGTTCGATCTTTTGCGATTCGTTGAGTCCAGTGGGATAGGTGGTATCCAGGGGAATTTTCCGGCCGGCATCTCGCCGATTCAACAACATATCGATACATTCTCGATACAGCTCTAACCTGGCACTTGGTAGGGTTTCCAGGCGCTCCCAGTGCAACGCGCAAATCATCGCACAGAGCAAGGGCGTAGATGCCAGTCGCCGCAGTTCCGATCGCTGGCGCAACTGTCGCTGCAAGTTCTCTGCCGTTTGCGTTGGATCTTTGGGCGGGTTGCAAGAGAGTTCGTCCCCAGGCAAAGCCGAGTGCCATCGAGTCACAAACTCATCTACATTCGCCGCACTCATGGGTTCGAGAGTCAGATTCACAAACCCCTCTCCTTGCACCCAATCTTCCCATTCCGCCCACGCTTCTCCCCCCGCATCCTTCAATCCCGACGGGCGCGACGTAACGATGTAGGTAGCCTGACTAAAATCGCGAACTAAATCCTTCAACGCCTCGAAAAAGTCTTGCCGTTCTCCTCTGGGCAGCTCATCCACCCCATCAATCAATACCAGGGCTTGTCCGCGATCGAGATATCCATGCACCCAATCCGGAGGCATCGTCGCGGCAAAGTTACGGGCGATCGGTTTGGGAAACTGTTCCGGTGTGGGAAAGCCCTTCTCCACCAAACCTCGCAATCGAATGAAGAAGGGGATTTTGCAATTCCAATGGTGTAATTCTTCCGGGAAATTCTGGCTAGCCGCCCGTACTGCCAGCCATTGCAGCAGCGTACTTTTGCCCGCCCCCGCCCCACCTCGAATCACGAATCGTCGGCGATCGCGCAGTGCCTCGTCGATACTGCGAGATTGTCGCCCCAATTTCGAGAGCGATCGTTCCTCACCCATTAACGTGAGCGGGAATTTTCGATCGTCGTCATCCCCTTCACCCGTGCCGCTCACCGAGAGGGTAATATAGGCCATACTCAAACTCTGACGACTCGTCAGCCGATCCCGCTTGGGCAATCCAAAGACTTCGAGGCGATCGAATTCGTCTTTGACGATGTGGCGATAGCGCCGTGCAAATTCATCGGCGGCTTGAATGGACTGCTCTCGCAACGCTTGCACCTGGTTGGCAATCGCTTCCAATCGCTGTAAAGTTTCGGCTGCCGTACTCAGGGCAAAGCCTTCGAGTTGCGGTGCGGTTTCGATCGCGATTTGACTCACTACCGTAATAGTTTGTCGATAGAGCGTTGTTTCGTGGGGGGAGAAATGGCGAGTCACCTGCGGATTGACATCGAGAAGATGTTGTTTGAGTTGTTCGGCATCCAAACTCATCTGTGCCAAGGAATCTAACGTTAGCCTTGCCTTAATCAAGGTTTCCGCCACCCCCGAGACGATCGCATATTGACTTTCTGCGTCTATATTCTTTGCCTCGCGATCGAACAGCACTTGCATTGCCGTTTGAAGCTGCTGGGCAATGGGTTCGACCTTCTCCAACAATACTTTCTCGTCTTCTGAAGAACCCAACAATTCACCAATTGCCGCGTCGATTTCTTGTCCGACAATGGCATTTTTGAGTTTCGACTTTACGTCAAACGATTCCAATAAGAGTTTAGCGAGGGGAGGGGCAACAACTTTGAGGGCATTTAAAGAGAAAGACATTCCGAAAAGAGGGCGATCGGTGATGATTTGGCAGGAATATCTCAGTATGACTTAGTTTTTCTTGAATTTCAGCCACGGATCGAGTTGCATATTTTTAGATCGGAGTTCGGGCTGAATCGATCTCGATCCCCCCTTATTAAGGGGGGAACTTGAGAAGTCTCCCAAAAGAAAAGGACGCGACTCTACAAGTCCCCCTTAATAAGGGGGATTTAGGGGGATCTCCTCAGCAATCTTGCAACAAACGCCCTCAAAATCCTTCATCACCGCATCATTCGTAAACCGTATCACTTTCAAACCATAACCTGCCAAAATTCCCGTTCTCTCTAAGTCATAGGCTTGCCCTTCATCGGTAAAATGGCTCTCACCATCAATTTCGATAACCAGTTTCAATGCCGCACAATAACAATCCACAATAAAGCGATCGATCGGACGCTGCCGTAAGATTCGTAAGGGAAGTTTTCTCAGGTATCCTCGCCAGAGTTTCTTCTCGGCTGGGGTGGGGTTTTGACGTAATTCTTTAGCCCTTGCTACCAGTTTAGGGCTGTAGGGAAGATGAAAGTTACTGGTGTTTAGTTGAGTCATTCGATCCCCCCAACCCCCCTTACTAAGGGGGGCTTTTTCATTTCGTTTGTCTCTTTAATTTCTTGTAGGCGGAACCAATGTGTCCGTTGTCAGATGAGTGGCTGGGGTCGGGTTTTGATGTAATTCTTTGGTTTTTGTCACCAGTTTGGGGTTGTAGGGAAGATGAAAGTTACTGGTGTTTAGTTGAGTCATTCGATCCCCCCAACCCCCCTTACTAAGGGGGGCTTTTTCATTTCGTTTGTCTCTTGATTTGTTCTGTGCGGACTATTCCAATTCCCCCTGGTTAAAAAGGAAGGCTTTGTCGTTTCGTTTGTCTTTTGATTTGTTCTGTGCGGACTATTCCAATTCCCCCCTTATGAAGGGGGGTTAGGGGGGATCGCCCTCTGAAATTAAAAACGATCGCCCTTTCCATCTACTGCTTCCACTGCCAGTGACGGGCGCAAGGACTCCACAACTCGATCTTCGTATCCGAACTGCCACTCACGAGCAATCCCTGACGGCTGTAGGCTAAATCCGCCATCCCCGAGTGGGGTTTGAGTTTCGCCATCGCCCGACCGGAATCCGACTTCCACAGCCGAATCGTCCCGTCCAAATCGCTACTCGCAAAACTGCGACCGGAGGGGCTAAAAGCCAGAGACCGCACTAACTTGGGATGGGCGCTGATGCTGCGTTCGCGCCGTCCCTTCCTCAAATTCCAAAGTTGGATCGTGCCATCTTTGCCCCCACTGAGTAACGTCCGACCGTCGGGGCTGATATCGAGGGACCACACCGGGGTATTGGGATGCAGTGTCGATTCGACCTGTCCGGTGCGGGAATCCCACACCATCACCGTTCCGTCCGTACTCCCACTGGCGAGGGTATGACCGTCAACGCTGAAGGCAACGGCATTCACCTTATCGGTATGGTCGCGCAAAGTGCGCCGCAGATGGGCGTGTCCGGTGGTTCGCACCGTCCACAGCCGCACCGTCCCATCTTCCCCTCCACTGGCAAGGGTACGACCGTTGGCACTAAACGCCACGGCATACACGTCGTTCGTATGACCGTAGAGGGTATCGACGAGCTTGCCGGTTTCCAGGTTCCAAATTTTCACCGTCCGGTCTTCGCTGGCACTGGCGAGGAAGCGACCGTTGGGACTCACCGCCAGTTCCCATACCGCTTTCGAATGACCGAGCAAAATGCGATCGGGCTGGCAGGGCATGGATTTGAGACAGTCGCGATCGAGATTGTGGACTTGGATGGTGCCGTCGGAACCGCCACTGATGACGGTGCGGCCGTTGGGACTCACCGCCACAGACCAAATCGAACCCCAGCCGGAGGACAGGGTTTGGGTGGCAATCCCCGAAGGCAGTTGGGGCGTGGGTTTCTGGGGTAGTTTCCGGGGTTGGGGAATTAAGGTGGGGTTGGGGGATGTGCTTTGAAATGCCGTCCGGGGAATCGTCGGACCCTGAAGGGAATGCAGGGCGCTCATCCCCACCGCGAGGGTCGTGCAACCCAAGGCTGCAAACTGCCATTTTTTCGGCTGGGGAACGGGGAACACCGGCGTCAGGGCGGAGTTCAAGTCTTTGAGTACCTCGTCGGCCGTCCGATAGCGGTCTTTGGGAGAATAGGCGAGCATCCGATCGAGAATTCGTCCCAAGTGGCGGCTGACGGAGTTGTGGCCCGACGAACGCTTCAGATGCGATCGCCAAATCCAGCGATCGGTACGGGCATCGAACAAGCTGAAGGGATCGAGATCGGTGAGCAGGTGAACGCAGACAACTCCCAAACTATACAAGTCGCTGCTGGCAACGGCTTGACCTCGGATTTGTTCGGGGGCGGCATATTCGGGAGAACCGGACATCTCCCCAGTCACGGTGGGATATTTGTATTTGCTCAGTTGCGCCGAGGCCAACCCCACCAAGGCAATAGAACCGTCTTCGCGGCGCAGTAGATTTTCCGGTCGGATATCCCGATGCACCAAACCCCGATCGCTCACCTGTTGCAACACCGGTAAAATTTGAGCGAGCAAGTCCCGAATTTGTGCTTCTGCAAACCAACCTTCGAGTTCTAATTCCCGTTCTAAATCGGTACCTTCGATATATTCGCGCACGATGTAGCGATAGTCGTCGCGATCGAAGGATGCCCAGAGGGCGGGTACTTGTGGATGTCGTCCCAACTCGTCGAAGCGATCGACGATCTGAGGGGAAGGGGCGGCCTTAGAGTTATATTGCTCGATAATACACTGAGGCTGAGCCGGTCGATCTTCATCGATGGCTAAAAAGGTTTGTCGATCGCTTCGACCACCGAGCTTTTGCAGGATTCGATAGCGATCTTTGAGCCGTAATGGCGATCCGCAACTCTGACAAATTTCGACTGGGTTGGGATTTTGAGGGGTGAGGCACTCAGGGTTCAAACAGTAGCTCATAAGTTCTATCCGCAAGCTCGATGTGTATATAATAAGCCGTCCTTTCAAAGGCGGCTACTTAAATTTTGTTCCTTCTATAGATTTTCTGACTTATTATCGATTCGGGAATGGCAATTGGGATTAACGCTTCGGTGCAACTTCACGCTCCAAAACCGGATAAAGCCCGCAGAAGGGAAAGGGTTCGGGGGAAACGGAGAATTTAGATCCCGATCGCGCCCTCAGAAATCGTAAAGTGAGACGTGGCGCGGTTACTTTAACAACGTTTCCCAAGCCTCCCACAACAGTCTCGATCTCGCTTCGACGTTATTGGGGAGTAACTGTCGGGCTTTCTCCAAACACTGTCGGGCTTCTAGGTCTTCCCCCAACTGCCCCACGGCGACCCCCAAACACAACCAAACCCCAGGTTGATTCGGTTGAAATTGCAAACATTTGAGGTAACTTTCAACGGCTTGGCGATATTGTTGCGATTTGTAAGATAAACGGCCGATTTCGCCCCAACCTGGGGCAAAATTCGGTTGAATTTCCACGGTTTTTCGATAGCAGTAAAGGGCATCGGCATGGCGCTCGAGTTTGAGGTACAAATTGCCTTTTTTATACCAAGCTTTGTGATTGTTCGGGTTAATGGCGATCGCCCGATCGTACATAGAAAGCGCCCCTTTGGCATTGCCGAATTCCTGGGCAATTTGACCGACGAGGGCTTGGGGAATGCCCCCCAGCAACCGATTGAATAGGGACGGGTTCGCCTGGGGTGGGGTGACGTTGGGCGGCGAGAGGGGGGGTAGGTTCCGCACCGCTTGCAGGGCATCCCCCGCACTGGGGTAGCGTTGGCTCAAACTCGCCTGCAATAAGCGATCGAGCAGTTGCCCCAGGGGTTCGCCGATCGGTTGGGCAAGGTAGTCTCGCCACCGCCAGCGACTTTCGGCTGCCTCGAACAGTTCAAAGGGAGTCATTCCCGTCAGCAGGCGGATGCACGTCACCCCCAAACTGTAGAGATCGCTGGCGGGAACCGCCCGTCCTTGCAACTGTTCCGGTGCGGTATACCCCGCAGACCCGATGGTGGTTCCCAGGGGTTCGTTGGGGTTGCCCGTCATCACTTTACTCGCCCCAAAATCCACCAACACCAGTTCCGCTTCCGAGCCAGACGAGCGACGGCGAATGATATTATCGGGTTTGATATCTCGGTGAATGACTTGGCGATCGTGAACGAATTGCAACACCGGCAGTAATTGCAGGAGAAGGGCGCGAATCTGCGCTTCATTCAAAGGGCCATCGCCGTCGAGTTCTTCTTCCAAATCTCGACCGTCGATCCATTGTTGCACCAAATAGAGGCGTTGGTTTTGTTCGAAATGAGCCAGTAGTTCGGGAATTTGGGCATGTTTCCCCAGTTCGTCGAGGCGGGCGGCTTCCCGACGAAATAACTCCGCCGCTTTGGGCAGGGCGGCATGGGCGGAGGCGGGGAAAAACTGTTTGATGACGCACAGGGATTGCGAGGGTTTGTACTCATCCACGGCGAGGAACGTGCGCCCGAATCCGCCAATGGCGATCGGTTTGAGGGCTCGATAGCGATCGCCTAAGCGCAACGGCGAACCACAACTCTGACAAAACCGGGAATCTTTGGGATTTTGCGGCTTTTTGCACTGGGGATTGAGACAATGACTCATCGAGGGGCGATCGGTAGCACTGTTTCTATAGCATTAACTCAGGATGCCCCGAACGGCAACAATCCCTGGCGACACTTTTTCTCCAAAAGTCTATTTCCTTTTGCCCCACATCCCACACCCCATCCTCAAAACAATATCGCTCCGGCCAGGTTAAGGGAACAACACCTTTGCTGAGTCCTCAACATTTCCAGAGCGATATAAAATTCGAGCGGGTATCGATCGAGATTAGATGCGATTACCAACCTTTCTCAGATTGTTCGAGCACGTAAGCCGCAACATTTTCAATTTGGTCGGGCTTCAAACGACCCCGGAATGAAGGCATGGCTGCTTTACCGTTCGTGACTTGGTAAACAATTTTCTCCATGGAGTTCATGCCGTATTTTTCTAAATCCGACTTCGCCAAGGTTTTCATGGGATTGACGACATTTTTCCCACCCATGTGGCAAGCCGCGCAGTTGGCAGCAAAAACGCCTTTACCCGCAGCAGCATCAGCAGCAAGTGCGGGACTAGAAAATGTCAGAGAAATGGCAGCGAAAGCCAGTATAATTACGGAAACGAGCTTCTTCAAAATGGTTCTCCTCAGTTTGGACAATGCGTATCCAATCGCTATGGTCGGTAATGGAAAGAGGAATGTCAAAAGACAAAGCGTCAAACTTTAATTTTTATAAAATTTAATGCTTTTTGAACGGAAAGCATGTACCGCGGTTGGGGCGCTTTTACGGTTCTAATATACGATTCAGATCTGATGTCGTGCCAGACCCGTCATGATTGATTGTGAGGGTTGTACGCAAGACCCGATCGATCGCTGACGATTTTCTTTAGATTGCCAAAGAGCGATCGGATCGAACTGTCGGAATGCTTGTAATTATTTAGATCCGATCGCCACGCAGTTAAATAACCGTTCAATATCGGGATTCCACTCAGGACTAATTCGACCCTCGATGGACATTTCCTATTGAGGTGACGTGCGGCTTTTTCCACGTCTTAGATGTTTGTCCTTTGAACTCACTCATCATTTGGAGATGCCAGCCTATTAAATCAGTAAATATTGGGTCTGATGATTATCGGTTTTCTCTCGCATTGTTGGTGATGTTCGATCGGTTTTGAATCGGCTTTTACCTCACTCTAACGATATTTCAAAATCGTCAGACCGATAATTAGACTGTGGGATGATGCGTTTTGTCGTCTAACCTACATATGGTAAAAAAACTTCAATCAATTTTTATTCCGAATTCATGCATTTTTTATTTCCCCCCCCTTCCTCCTTTTCCTCTAGAAGTCTAATGGGTAATGTCCATTAGACGGTAACCGGTTTCGAGTGTCTTGTGAAAAGTGCGAACAATTGAGAGAAATCATTAACAAAAATTACACCGAGTTCTCAATCCGGTAGAATACACCATAGCAATCTAGCCAACTCTTATTCCGAATCTATGGCTGCCCTGCCAGATTACCGTCCCAAGCAACTCTCCCTCGGACCCCTCGAAGCAGAAATTCTAGAAATCGTTCAGACCCTCGGATCGGCAACGGTTAAAGAAGTTCACGATCGCATCCTTGCCGATCCCGATCGAGAACTCGCCTACGCCTCCGTCACCACCATCCTCAATCGCCTCGCCCAGAAAGGTTGGTTGACGTGCGACAAGCAAAAACGAGCATTTCTCTGGCGGGCGTTGGTCACTCGGGAAGAAGGGCAAGCCATTGAAGCCCACGATCGATTGCAGAAATTTCTGGCCGTGGGCAACCCCGATGTGGTGGCAGCCTTTGCCGATAGTCTCGATCGCGCCAGCCTCGACAAACTCGAGGCGATCGCCCAGCGCCTGCAAGCCGCGCGCCAAGCCAGGGAGGACGGATAATGCACCTGGCAATGATTGTAGTGGTTTCGGGATTGGCTTGGGCAATGAGAGGGTTTGTCCCCGACGATACTCTCGACGATAGTCAACGGTGGCAGCGGGCTTTGATATATTTTCTGTTTTCTCCCCTGTTGCTGGTGGCGACAGCAGTGGCGATCGCCTGTATGGGCACTCGGGGTAACATGGTGAGTTGGTACGACGGTTGGCTCAGTTACCTGATCGCGGTGGGATTTCTGGGAGTCACGGTGCTGTTGTGGGCAACTCTGGTCCGAGAGGCGATGCGATCGATTCGGCGAATTCGCACCTATCCCCAACAGACTTTTGCCGGTCAAACCGGTCGCCTCCTAGACGATGCGATTGCCTTCAGCGCTCAAATTGGCCTGTGGCAGCCGGAGTTAGTGGTCAGTCGGGGACTCCTAGACACCCTCGACAACGAACACCTCGAAGCCGTTCTCGCCCACGAACTCGCCCACCGACACTACCGCGATACCTTCTGGTTCTTCTGGTTGGGCTGGATTCGCCGCTGTACCTTTTGGTTGCCCAATACAGAAGCCTGGTGGCAAGAGTTGCTGTTGCTGCGAGAAAAACGGGCCGATCGATGGGCCGCCCGTCGGGTGGATCCCCTCTTACTGGCAGAATCCTTGCTGTTCGTGGTGCGATCGCCCCTGGAACAGTCGGAAAGCTTCTGTGCTGCCTTCAGTCGTCCGACCCCCCAAACCCGCCTCGAAGAACGAATCGATGCTCTCCTCATGGAAACATCCGCCTCCAAACCCGCCAGTTTGTGGAACTTGATGGGTTTATTGGTTGCCCTAGTTCCATTACTGGTCATTCCGTTTCATTCTTAGGGTGGGGAATGGGGAATGGGGTGTTGGGAAGAAGGAAGAATTTAGCCTCCTCTGCCTCCAAAACCCGAATTCCTCGAACGTCCCAACAAGATATGTAAAGTGTCGCTCGAACTCTAGTGGATTCACTTAGGATTGAAGTAAGGGTTAATCCAAATTCGGTACGAATCTCGGTGGAGGAATTTCAGGATGAATCAAAAATTGGCGATCGCCATCGCGATCGGGACTTGGATTTCGAGCTGTCCGACAGTTTGGGGTCAAGACAACCGGGGAGGGCAAAATCGCACCCTCGAAGATGTGGACACCGTCAGCGACGTTCCGCGCGGTACGACGGGAGAAGTTAGCAGTATCGTCCCTCAAATTCCCAACCCGTTTTCGACGACTCCCCCCCAACCCGAATACAGAGAATTTAGAGGCCGATTTCCGCGGCAGACAAATTCCTATATTCTCTACCACGATTCCGTCTTCGAGACCCTCATCGGCGACGATGACGTGAGACTGAAGGTGGAATTCGAGCCTTACCGAGATGGGGGCAATTTGGAATTCGGCCTTCCGGTAGAGTAAATGGAAACTCGGTAACCCGATCGGGGGAGGATAAGGGGACGAGTCGGACAATTGAGCGTTCCCTCTCCCCAAGCAACGCCTGCTCCCAAAACCCCCAACTCTCAACTGGCTTTCATTTGGGTGACTTTCGTTTGTTGGTAGAGTGCTTTAAAGTGAGCTTGTTGTTTTTTGTGGTCGACGATCGGGGCGGGATAATCTAAACCATCGAGTTGACTTGGGGGAATTTTCCCCGTCACCAAGTACTTCGTATCCACGGAACGCAATTCCGGTAGCCAACGCCGAATGTACTCTGCATCGGGATCGTATTTCTGGGCTTGAGAGGCTGGGTTGAAAATCCGCAAGGGTTTCGGGTCCATGCCGCTCGAAGTACTCCATTGCCAACCACCGTTATTAGCCGATAGATCTCCATCGATCAGATGTTGCATGAAGAATTTTTCTCCCCACTGCCAGTTAATAATCAGGTCTTTGGTTAAGAAACTCGCAACGATCATCCGGCATCGATTGTGCATCCACCCCATTTCGTGGAGTTGGCGCATGGCCGCATCGACGATCGGGTATCCCGTACGTCCCTCACACCAAGCTTGAAAGAGATGGCGATCGTCCTGCCAAGGGAAATTCTGCCATCGCACTCGGTAAGGACCTTCTGCCAGTTCGGGGAAAAAGTACATCACGTGCTCGTAAAACTCCCGCCAGGCTAACTCCTGTTGCCACGCGATAACGCTATCGCGGGCTTCGTCGCTGCCACAGCGTTCGAGAGCTTCGAGGGTTTTCGCCCAGACGGTACGCATGCTGATGGTGCCGAATTTAAATGCCGCACTCAATTGGGAGGTACCATCCACGGCTGGGAAGTTACGCTGTTCCTGGTAGTCGAAAATGGGACCGTCGATAAACTGGTTTAGTGCTTCCGTCGCAGCGGTCTCTCCCGGTTCTTGGGGTAAGGGGGCATCCCAGACAAACCCCAACTCTTTAGGAGTGGGTAGGTGACCGGCCCCCACTTTCTCGGCCGCTTCGAGTTCGGTTTCCGTGAGTCCCTGGGTGGTTTCCAAGGTGGGTACCGGATCGGCTTTTTCCTGGCGACTCCAGTTTTTCCAAAATGGGGTGTACACCGTGTAGGGTTTTTGGGAACCGGTGAGAATTTCGCCGGGGGCGTGAAGCAGCCGATCCCAATAGGTTTGAACGGCAATACCATTTTGTTTTAGGGCTTCAGCCACGCTGCGATCTCGACTTTTGGCGTAGGGTTCGATATCCCGGTTCCAAACGACGATCTCGGCTTTCAGGGTGGCGGCTAATTCGGGAATGGCTTGAGAAGATCGATCGTGCAAAATTAGCAGTTGGCTGTTGGCACGGGCGTAGGCTTCTCGCAAATGCTGCAAACACGCCAGCATGTACTGAATGCGAACAGGAGCAATATCGTCCCGTTGCAAGATATCTGGGTCGAGGCAAAATACACCGACGACCCTCGAGCCGAGTTCCTCAGCAGCAGCTAAACCGACATTGTCCGAGATGCGTAAATCTCGTCGATGCCAAAATAAAACTAGATCGACCATAAACTTATGACTGTACGAAATACTTCAAGGTGGGCTGAGTACTATAGAACAAGCGGATGACAACCCAGACGGTTCGAACCGCAACCTAACGTGGCATGCAACTCTCTCTCCACACCCGTTTTTAGCACCCGATTTTAGCGATAGATAGAAAAACAACGACTTTATATTTTGGGAACGAGCGGTTAGGTTTTGCGCTTTGTCTGGTTTTCGCGGTAGAGAAACGTTCCCTTTAAAATCATACGTTACGTAAAATTAATGATGAAGCCCCGAGTAGGTAAAATGAAACCGTCAAAATACTTAAATTTGGAAGTTTACCGAAACTTTATGTTGTTTCTTCTCATTCGATCGGCTGTAGTCGGCATAGCGTTTTTGTCTATTCTTCTCCGTAATATCCCGGATACAGCTGCACAGTATCGTCCGGGCGACCCCAGTTTTTTTGAAGATGGAGAAGAACAATTCGATCGAGAAATTCAACGCCTCAACGAGAATCGAGATCGCGATTCGGATTTGCTGACCATCGATGATTCTACCTCGGAATGGTTGCAAGTCACCTCTGCGGACGGACGATTTGCCGTGGCGATGCCCGGACAACCGATGGTAACTCCCAATCCGGAGATTCTCGTCACCCCGGCGGCGAGTCTAGAATTGGTGGGGGTCACCTTAGAAGGAGAGGGGGAGTGGTTTTTGGTTGCATACGGCGACTATCCCGATTCGGTCAATGTCAGGGAATCGGAGCTTTTGGTTCAGGTGCGAGATGCGTTGGTTGCTGGATTTGAAGCCGAGTTGACGGACGATCGCCCGTTAAGCGATCGCAGCGGCCCCGGTCGGGAGATTCGCCTGAGTCAGCCAAATGTGGTGAGGACGTTTCGAGCTTATATTCTCGATCGGCGTTTGTATCTGTTGGGGGTGGAACAAGCTGCGCCAATTGACGGGAATGACAATGTGAATCAGTTCTTCGAGTCCTTCGTGCCGGGTGTCGTTCCGGAATGACGGGCGAGTGTGGGTGTGAGCTGGGAGAGCTGGGGATAGAGTAGATGCTCTTGTGAGATGAGACGGTCCTCTGTGTGGTGGCAACTGCCATAACTTTTTTAGAGCGAGGTGGAGTGTTATATTTCCATATTCTATGGATTAATGTTCTTGCATCTATAAATGTCTATAGAATCTCCAGTCGGTTGGACTTACGCACAAAAACATACTTTTAGTTGCTTGCTTGTGCCACCCAGCTTAAATTGGCACACAAGATTAGGTCGCGAAGAGAATTTTTTCGCGGTCAGTTTTCAGCAATCGAACTTTAGATTTGACGTAGTTTCAGTACTTTTCGGGTTTTAAAATGCCGACGAAGAGAAAAATAGACACAATAAGCCCTTGTTTCCTTGATTTTACCACATCCTGGAGAGCTAGAAAATTCGAGGTTTCGATCGCTCCATGTTTGGGGGTAAATTTCCTCTATTGATAAAAATTTTTAATCTTAAAAAACTTAAAAAATAATCTTTGCTTGTAATTTGGGCGATTGGCGGTTTTCCGGAGATGGAGATTGCAGACATGAAGTGATTTTGACTGTATGGCAGTTTGCGCTTCCGATACAACCCAGTCGGATTGGTGGGCAGTTCGATGGCGAGTCTCAAAGTGAAATCCCCGCGCGAAAAACTGCCCACCCGACAAACTTATTACTTATTACTTACAACTTGTTACCCACCGCCAAAGGTTCCAGCTGCTTCCGGGAGGTCGACTGCGGTGTCTTCCTCATCTTCCACCAGCAGGACGAGCATCGCACTCACGAGCATCGCCACCCCACCGAGAACCACCGCCAGCAAGCGATTGTTATCCAGGACATGACTCATCACCCATCCAAATCCCACCGAGATGGTAATTTGGGGCAAGACGATGAAAGCATTGAAAATTCCCATATAACTGCCCAGGCGATTTTGGGGCAGGGAATCGACCACCATGGCGAAGGGCAGCGCGTGCATACTCGCCCAAGCAATGCCCACCCCCATCATGGAGATAAACAGCGTATAGCGATCGCTCACAAACCACAAAGACATCAGGCCCATCGCCCCGCACAACAAGCAAAAGGAATGGGTGAACTTGCGGCCGATGAGGTTCGCAAGTTGGGGCAGGATGAAGGAAAAGATAACGCAGACTCCGTTATAGGTTGCCATGCACAACCCTGCCCATTCAATCCCTTCCGCATAGAGTAACGAGTGGCGATCGGTTGCACCGAAAATATGGTGCGCCACCGCTGGGGGGAAATAGAGAAAGACGCAGAACATTCCCAACCAGGAGAAAAACTGCACCCAGCCAAGCTGTTTCATCGTTTCTGGCATTTCGAGAATATCGCGACCGATGGCGCGCCACCCTTCCTGGGCACTGGGTTGGGGTTCCCGTTTTTGGGTCGGTTCTGGGGGCACTTCTTCGGTGGTAAATACCGTCCAGATAATCGTACTCAGAAAAATAGCCGCACCGATATAGAATGCCATTTCCACGCGCAGGGGAATGGGACGAGCAGTGGCATCGGTCACTCGCAGAACATGACCGAGCAGCCAGGGAAACATCGAAGCCAAAACTGCTCCCGCACCGGTAAATAAACCTTGCAGGGCAAAGCCTTGGGTTCGCTGTTCCGGGGGGAGTAAATCTCCCACCAAGGCGCGAAACGGCTGCATGCTCAAATTGTTGGAGGCATCTAAAATCCACAGACACCCCGTTGCCATCCACAGGGTTGAGGAGTGGGGCATGGCAATCAGAGCGATCGAACTCACGATCGCCCCGACCAAAAAATAAGGCCGTCGCCGACCCAATTTGCACCACGTGCGATCGCTCGCATAGCCGATGATGGGTTGCACGAGCAATCCCGTCAACGGTGCCGCTAACCACAGAATCGGAATTTCATCGGCTCTGGCTCCCAAATGCTCGAAAATCGCACTCGTAT
Organism: Zarconia sp.; assembly: GCF_057467645.1. Taxonomy (NCBI): domain Bacteria; kingdom Bacillati; phylum Cyanobacteriota; class Cyanophyceae; order Oscillatoriales; genus Zarconia; species Zarconia sp. The sequence goes on along the minus strand of NZ_JBRJXU010000165.1, from coordinate 7,534 downwards.
TCGCCAATTGCAGTCCCCAACCAAACTGAATGCCGAAGAACCCCGCACTCATATTTAAGAGTTGAAAAAAACTAAGATGAGATTTTTTTTCTGTCTTCATTACACTCCGACGTTCGGTGGCTATATCATATCGTTGAAACTAAAAATCAAGCAAACTATCGTTAGTTTTTAGATGCTAAAAAAGCTTATTTTTTCTCATATTCATCAATAATCATTTATTTTCTCGCGATCCCTATTTTTTTTGCTTGAGACTCAAACGCGATCGACTGGAAATTTACTGAAAAATCCCCGTAATTGAATCGGGTTTTATTTGTGACGCCCCGCTTACTCGATTTGAAGGTCGGTAAAATCTCAGGAGCAAAAGTGAAATTAAAACTTTTTAAGAGTTTTTTAAGATTAATTAAGATTTTATTTTTTTTGATAAATCGATCGGTAAATCGTCTGAAAACGCGATAAGGGTTGAGGATGATAGGCACAAATTCCGATAAAGCGATCGACTCTCAAGCGGCTGCCATCTTAGAATTCTGGTTCGGTACGCCAGGAGATGCTGACTGGGGAAAACCCCGGAAAATTTGGTTTCGCAAAAAAGCCCGCTTCGATGCCATGGTGCGCGATCGCTTCAATGCCGATTGCAACTTAGCCGCTGAGGGAGTATTGGCGCACTGGCAAGAAGATCCCAACTCTTGCTTGGCTCTGATTTTGCTTCTCGACCAATTTCCGCGCAATATCTTTCGTGGAACGCCTCGCGCCTTCGCCACCGATGCCATGGCTCTACAAGCTGCCGAACGCGCCGTTGGCGATCGATTCGACGAACAACTGCTCCCGGTGCAGCGCTGGTTTCTCTATCTTCCCTTCGAGCATAGCGAACATTTAGAACACCAGCATCGATCGGTCGCCTTATTCGAGACCCTCGCAGATGACCCCGATAGCGCCTCTACCATTGACTACGCCGATCGCCATCTCAGAGTTATCGAACGATTCGGACGCTTTCCCCATCGCAACGCCATTCTCGGACGGGAAAGTACCCCAGAGGAACAAGAATTTCTCCAGCAACCGGGTTCTGGTTTTTGAAACGGGGCATCACAAGACATCGAGAGAATCGAACGGGTTCCAATCCCTTCTTCATGTATCCGTAATGATACGTAATTAAGAAAAATAACAAAAAAAAATTATACGTATTAACACGGTTGTATTGGTGATTTTTCAAGGCATACGAGACGATCGACCTCGCGAAAATCCGAAAAAATTCAGAGATGTCTCTTTCGATCTCCCTAAAAGTTCGATAAATTTAAGGAAGGTCGCAGCGCAAGCTGCGGGCTACCTAGTTGCTTGCAAGGAGCACCACCCTTCCCCAGCTCCTGGGGAAGGGGGTTTTCTTTTATGGGCATTCGTTAGGGATGGGGTGTGGGGTATGGGGAAGACGCTCCGGACGCGGCGAGGGAAAGATGGGGAGATGAGGAAGAACATCGCAACTGACCCATTGTTCGTTGTCCATTTTTCCCCAAGCCTCATCCATCGTGATAAGATTTCCCCCATCCCTCGGAATCTAAAGATTTGCTCTCATCGATTGAACTATGAGTTCCTCACCGGCTGCCCCCCAAACCAATTGGTCGAGTCTACTGCAACAACTGCTCGACGGGGAATCCCTCTCCCAAACCCAAGCCAGTCAACTGATGCAAGGTTGGCTCGACGAATCGATTCCCCCCGTTCTCTCTGGGGCGATTCTGGCAGCGCAGCAAATGAAAGGCGTATCCACCGATGAGTTAGTGGGGATGGCGCGCGTCCTCCAGGAACAATCCGTGGAAATCTCCGCCCCAGCAACCGATCGCTTTTCCTATCCCGTTCTCGACACCTGCGGCACGGGGGGCGATGGCGCATCCACCTTTAATATTTCCACGACCGTTGCGTTTGTTGCCGCCGCTGCTGGCGTTCCCGTCGCCAAACATGGAAATCGATCGGCATCGAGTAAAGTCGGGTCTGCCGATGTCTTGGAAGCCTTAGGAGTCAATCTGCAAGCTCCTGCAGAGCGGGTAACGGCGGCCCTGGGCGAAGTGGGAATTACCTTTGCGTTTGCCCCCGGCTGGCATCCGGCGATGAAAGCTGTGGTTCCCCTGCGACGCACCCTCAAAGTGCGCACCATCTTCAATTTGCTCGGCCCCCTCGTCAACCCCCTGCACCCGAAATGTCAGGTGATGGGGGTGTACGATCCGGCGCTGCTCGAAACCATTGCTCGTGCTTTGGGAGAGTTGGGAATCGAAAAGGCGATCGTTCTCCACGGACGAGAAAAGCTCGATGAGGGAGGATTAGCGGATTTAACGGATTTAGCCGTTCTGGGGGAGGGTAAGGTGATGCAAACCGTATTAAACCCCGAAGATTGCGGGTTATCCAGCGCGCCAACGGAGGCACTGCGGGGGGGAGAAGTCGATCGCAACGTCGAGATTTTGACGAACGTTTTGCAGGGGAAGGGAACGGCAGCTCAGCAAGATGCCGTGGCACTCAACGCCTCCCTCGCACTTCAGGTTGCCGGTGCGATCGCCCTGGGAGAACATCGTCAAGGGGTCGAACGGGCAAAGGAAATCCTCGCCAGCGGCGCGGCTTGGGAGAAGTTACAGGAGTTGGTACGGTTTTTGCAAGGTTAGAATTCGATCGGAATAGGGAATGGGGAACGGGGAATGGTGAATTGAATGATTCTCCTCTCCCTTGTCCCACCTGCCTCCTCTACCTCCCCTGCTCCCAAGCCCCCGAAGTCTCCGAAACCGCTCCCACCCCAAAAAAGCCGGGAACTCAACTCGATACAATAAATGACGGTAGTAAGTGTCGAGTATGTATTTCATGCATTGGAAGTCTTTATTTCGAGGTGCGGTGCCATTACTCGTGACGCCGATTTTGCTGGGATTGGGGATGTTATTTTCGGTTCCCTTGGTATCTGCCCAGATCGTCCCGAGGGAGGTAGAAAATGAGGATGCAGGGGTACAGCTGCTAGAGCGGGGGATGGTGCAACTCCAAAATGCCCAAGCGCAAGGAGCGATCGCATCCTTTCAAGAAGCCCTCAACTTGTTTGTAGAAGGGGGAGATCGCGCGGGAGAGGGACGGGCGCTCACCCACCTCGCCATGGCTTACGAGTTTCTCAACGATTATCCCCAAGCCCTGGAGTATCACCAAAGGGCGCTCGATATTTCCCGCGCCGAAGGCAATCGAGAATGGGAGGTCTCCGATCTCAACAGCCTCGGAGCCGTTCATAATATTCTGGGCAATGTCGATCGCGCCCTGGACTACAGCCGCCAGAGTCTAGAGCTAGCCCGAGAAATCGGCGATCGCTCTGGGGAGGGTCATGCCTTGGCGAGCGTGGGATTTGCCTCCTTCGTATTGGGAGATTTGATGGGGGCGATCGCATCGTTTGAGGCCAGTTTGGCGATTGCGGAGGAACTCCAAGACGAGCCAATGGCTGCCACGGCGACGAACGGACTCTCTCAAGCCCAAAATGCCAGAACTCGCCGTCTTGAGGAGGCGCAAACCCTCCTGCGCGTCGGTATCGAACAGCTTCAAGCGCAGCAGGAACGATTGGCGATTGAAGAGTCGCTGCCACAGGCGTTACGTTTATTTCAAGAAACGGGGGATAGACGAGGGGTTGGGGAAGTCTTGGCCTTCTTAGGTTATGCTTACCTAGGTTTGGGAGATCTACCTCAAGCTACCGAACTTTTCGAGCGCAGTTTGACCATCGCGCGGGAAGTCAACGATGCCGAGTTAGAAGCATTTGCCCTGGAAGGACTCTCCCAAGCGGCTGGAGATCGGCGAGTTTGAACCCTTCCAATCCCTCGTGTCTTCTCAAGGGTTTCCCGATCGAAATGTTCGGGGCTGCCATTAGGATGGTGAGGGTACATTTGCGGGCAAATTTGAGGGTATATTTTGCACCGAGTTCGTTCGCGTTCTCTCCACAATATTGCGAATTGGGCACTCGCTTTTGAGATACAACATCAGGGGAAAATTTCAAGGGCGATCGCACCCCAGTTGGCACGATCGAATCTTTGTGTCAAATTATAATCTAGACTTCTCCAAGTCCCCAGAATCATTTCCAATTGACTCGAAAAACATACCCAGACTCAGGAAATATCGGGTTTCAGCACGATTGTCAGGCTTGGGTTCGAGTCTGAAATTTCCCACCTAAAAATCTCAGAAATAAAACTGAGATAAAACTTCCGATAAACCAAACAATTATTGTCAACCGCGATCGATGATTAGAAACTCCAGACAACGAGCAGTAACCAAGCCAATAGCCGATTGGAATCGACCTTTAAAATCTAGCTTTAAACTCATTTTTCAGGCGTTAAGTCAGGCGGCAATCGAAGGAAAGCTCGAAGGTGGAGAGACTCCCGAATCTCAGCTCGTCGATGAGTCGATCGCCGTTATTTGGCAATCGGACATCAGTCAAATTTCATGGTTGCTCATTTATCGCTCGTTAATTAAAACGCTTTTTGCCATGGTTCGAGAGCGGAAAGAACTCCTCGAACGAGACGTCGATTCGAATGAGATCGAATCGTTTTATCAGACATTAGATATCTCCTTAGAAACGCTAGTTTTTAGACTAAATTCTGACTTTTTTAACCGTCCTAAAGAACTATCAATCTTAGAAAAAGTTCGAGAACCTTTTTGTCAGTGGCTGCAAATTTTTGGGGTGGACGAGAGTTTGTCTCGAGCGATCGTGAGTCGCTTTCCCAACCATTTTTTAGGGGCATTAACTCAAGAATGGCAAGCCCGTTCTCGCGATTATACCTGTCTCAAAGAGGAACTCGATACGCCGTTTGCGAAGGCGATCGAACGGGAGCGGGGATGGTTGCGCTATAGCGGTTGGCTGCAAGAACGAGTTTACGCGCCGATGTTTTTGTCGGAACTCGGTTTGAAACAAGTGTACGTGCCCTTAAGGGCGTATTACGAAATTAAAGAAGCCCACCAACCCGAGGTCGAACTCCATGGAGATTGGAGTCGCCAAACCCCCGTCGAACGTAGAGTCATCGATCTCGATTTAGAGTTAGAAGCTTGGTTAAATCAAGCCGATCCCCGAGATGCCTTGCGGGCGATCGCCGGTCAACCCGGCAGCGGAAAATCCTCGTTCTGTCAAATTTTTGCCGCCAAACAGGCTCGAAAAGTCAAGTTTCCCGTTTTATTAGTGCCGCTCCATCAATTGAACCTGGAAATCGACTTAATCGAAGCCATCGGTGCCTTCGTGCGAGACGATCCCTTTCTGGCGGAAAATCCCCTCGATCCAGACCGGGGAGAATCGCGTACGTTGATTATTTTTGATGGATTTGACGAACTGAAAATCTCCGGACGCTCGGATCTCGAAACGAAAAAAAAGTTCCTGCAAGAAATCGAGCAAAAACTGGAATGGTTGAATTATCGAGGAACCCGCCTCCAAATTTTACTCAGCGGTCAAGATTTCTCGATCGTCGGCAGTCGCGGTCAGTTTCCCAGGGACGCGCAAATCCTGCATCTTCTCCCCTATTTCGTTCCAACCTCCCAAAAATCCCAACCCAGTCACATCTACATCGATCCGGATCGTTTACTCGATCTCGATTTGCGCCAGATGTGGTGGGAGCGCTATAGCAAGGCCCTAGGTCGCAGCGAAGATGAGATTCCCGAAGTCCTCAACCGAGGAAATTTAGTCGCCATTACCGCCAATCCCCTGCTCAATTATTTGGTCGCCCTCAGTTTTACCCGAGGCAAAGTGGAGTTTGGCGAGCAACTCAACCTCAATCTCATTTACGCAGATTTACTCGACGTGGTGTACGAACGGGATTGGACGAGCGATCGTGGGTCTGCCTCCGATTTCTCCCGAGCGGATTTTATCCGCCTGCTCGAAGAAATTGCCCTAGCCATTTGGCATCGAAACGGTCAAATTTCCTGGAGCGAACTCGAACGCGATTGTCAAAAACGCGGTTTAGAACGACTGGTGCGGCGGGTGCGATCGGACTCGGAAGCGGGCTTGAAGCGATTTTTCGGAGCATTTTACTTCAAACAGAATCACGAGGACAATGCCATCGAATTCTCCGACGACACCACTTTAGAATTTACCCACGACAGCTTTGGAGAATACCTCGTTGCCAGACGCATCGTCCGCGAAGTCCAGCGCGTTCGCAGTAATCTAGAACGTTGCCGCAGCGATCCAGATGAAGGGTGGGACTCTCGAGTTGCCCTCAAATACTGGGCGAGCGTTTGCGGGGCCGCCCCCATCGATCGCAATATCTTTGCCTTTCTGGAAAACGAAATTCAGTTGCAAATTTTCGATCGCGTCGGCCAATGGCAGCAAACTCTGGGGGCGACGATCGAATTTATGCTCGATCGGGGAATGCCCATGGAACTGCTCGATCCCAGACCCTCCTACTCCGAAGAAAGCCGCCTGGCGCGCAACGCAGAAGAGGCATTACTGGCCCTGTTGAATCTATGCGCTCGCTTCACGCAAACGGTTTCCCTCATTCAGTGGCCTTCCCCAGAGGTATTCTGCGCCTGGATGTCGAGACTCAAAAGCCACAGAACTGGGTGGCATAGCCATATTCTATTAGAATGTCTCAGTTTTCTGGATTTACAAAACTGCGCCTTACCCCGAGAAAATTTGTACCGAGCCAATTTCTTCGGTGCCAACCTGATCGGGGCGAATTTACAAGAAGTCGATCTGCGCGGCGCTAATCTCCAACGGGCTGATTTGCGCGATGCTAACTTGCAACGGGCCAATCTGCTCGGCGCCAACTTACAAGGGGCTAACCTACAGCGCGCCAACCTGCAACAGGTCAATTTACTCGAAGCAAACCTGCAAGATGTCAACCTGCGCAGTGTCGATCTCCACGGTGCGAATTTGCAACAGGGTAACTTGCGCCGCACGGACTTGAGGGGGGCGGATTTGCGAGAAGCGATTTTGCTCGGTACGAATTTTCGCGGATCGATCCTGCGGGGGTCGAATCTGCGGGGGGCCGATTTGCGGGGGGCAATTCTCCGGGGAGCCAACTTGCGGGGGGCCAACCTCCAGGGGACGAACCTGCTCGGGGCGATTTTGCTCGGCGTCAATTTGCAACGGGTGAGTTTGCGGGGGGCAATTCTCGAACGAGCGGCCGTACGCGGCTCGGATTTACAAGGGGCCAACCTCCAAGGGGCGAATCTCAAATTAGCCAACCTGCAACGGGTAAACTTGCAAGGGGCGGATCTACTCGGAGCGAACTTACAGGGGGCTAACCTGCGTCGAGCCAATCTCACGGATACCAATTTTGAGGGGGCGCATCTCGAAGGCATCACCCTGGATGAAGGGGTTAACATCTCTGCGGACAGTGCAGAATGGACAGACGGTTGACGACTGACTTACGACGAATGGCACTGACTTAAAGTGCGTGGGCGATGCTCACCCTAGCCTGGATTATTCATGAGAACCTTCTCAAAATAGCTGAAAGCCTTCAGTATCAATCAATAGACCCATTTTATCTCCACCACAGTGAGCGATCGAGCTAAAATTCCCGAATTCATTGACTGTTCGGGGTTTTAGGCATTCACG
>NZ_JBRJXU010000164.1:0-7856 GCF_057467645.1 Zarconia sp. | reverse complement strand
CTTCCGCGACAACAGGTTCGGCGGTTTCTGCCTCAGCTGCCGCCACCGAATCGAGTTCCACCACTTTAGAATCGTAATCGGCACCAGAAAGCATCAGTTCGGTAATCGCACCGTAGGCTTCTACCCAGGCTTGCTTCACCTGAGGGGTCCAATCGTCTGCGAGATACTGCTCGAATGTCGTCAGCAGCGCATTACCCACCAGGGGATAGTGTTCCGGTAGTGCCCCATACTGTACGTGACGCGCCCCCAATCCTTTGAGGGGGTTTTCCAAGGCATCGGGTTTGCGCAGGTTCTCCACCACCAGTACCAAAGAAGCCACCAGTTTTTTCTGTTGTTCGGCCAAGTCGGTATTGGTAAACAGAGGTTGAGCTGCCGGATACATCCGGAATAGATTTTCGTAGAAACTCGCCGCAAATTCACCGGCACGAGGTTTGATTTGCTCGAAGGAACTTTCGAGAAGCGAGACTTTCAATCCCGATTCTTCGGGTTCTGTGGGGGCTTCCTCGCTCGTTTCGGGTTCTGTGGTTTCGGGTGCCGCTTCTGGGGGCGTTTCTTCCATCGCGTCCGGTTCAGCTGCAGCTTCCGAATTCAGTTCCACCACTTTAGAGTCGTAATCGGCACCAGAAAGCATCAACTCGGTAATCGCCCCGTAAGCTTCCACCCAGGCTTGCTTGACTTCATCCGTCCAATCCTCGCCGAGATACTGCTCGAAGGTGGTGAGGATAGCACTGCCAACGAGAGGATAGTGTTCCGGTAGCGCTCCGTATTGCACGTGTCGCGCTCCCAATCCTTTTAATGCGCCTTCGAGTACGTCGGGTTTTCGCAGATTTTCTACCACCAGTACCAGGGAAGCCACCAACTTTTTCTTTTGCTCTGCGAGGTCGGTACTCGCAAAAAGAGGCTTGGCTTCGGGGTTGGCGCTAAATAAATTTTCGTAGAAACTGGTGGCAAAATCACCCGCGCAGGGCTTAATTTGCTCGAAGGAACTCTCTAGAAGTTCGACGTTTAAAGACATTGGTGTTGACGACAGTATGGTGACGATCGCATCGGAACGCTGGGTCGGAAAAACGACCGATTGGGTATGTATCCTAGCGAAGTCCAAGTTTTAATTTGTATCTTCAAGCACAAATTTATAGAGTTATGCGTTTATTACATTAAATAGATTCAATAAATTGCATTTAAATGTATTAAACGTATAGAAATAATGTATTTATTGCATGAAACTAGAATTGTAGAATCCGATCGCAATCGAAATGTTTCTCCAAACGGCAAAAACTAACACAAAGTCTGAATTGCGATCGCACCTTCAATACCTATATATGCGTTTATCGAATTATTTTGATGTTTTTTAAGCATCGAAGCTAGCATATTTATCTAAATTTTGCCACTTTCGATACAAAAAACAAAACCAAAAACAGGTCTAGTATCGATAACTCGCAAGAACAGAGCGTATAGCCACCTGACACCCAAACTATGAACGTACTCGACCGGATTTGGCGATTTATCGGTTCGATTCAGCTCGCAGTTCCCCTGCTGAGCGCGATCGTTCTAGTCTTAATTGGAGCCACATTTTACGAATCTAAAGTGGGATCGGTTTCGGTACAACACGAGATTTATCAAAGTCCTTGGTTTGGGGCTTTAATGTTTCTTCTTGCCATCAACTTAGGGGTTTCTGCCCTCAATCGCTATCCTTGGCGCAATGCCCGGAAAATCGGTTTTGCCCTGACTCACCTCGGTTTAATCGTCATTATTGCCGGTTCTGCGGCGGTGATTCACCTGGGGGTTGAGGGAATGCTCTTGGTGAGAACCGATAGCGGGGCAAATAATCAAATCCGGATTCAAGGGGATTTACTCGAAGTCATGAATCTCGATCGAACCGTTGAATCGGGTAATCTTTTTATCGATCGAGCCGGCCAAGTTCATCCCTCATCTTTTGCGGGATTGAAGTTTGCAGACTATCGCGAGAACACCGTGCGTTCTGTTCGCTTTGTTGAAGGCACGACGGTTTCTAACCCTGCCGTTCGGTTGAGTTTAACCAGCGATCGCATGGGGCAAAATGTGGAGCGTTCCCTCGCCGTTTCCCCCAGCAGTTACAGCCAGATGACATTGGGAATTGCCGAGTTGGCGATCGTCGAAACTCACTCCGATCGAGAACTGCAACAAATTTTATCCCCAGCCAGCAACCAACCCCAACATTTGTGGGGAGAACTTGACATTACGCAGGGTGAAAGTCGGGCGATCGTCGATATTAAAGATAATGTATCGAAGTCCGTTCGATTGGGGGATTTAACCATCGAAATCGTAGATTTTTTTCCCGATTTTCGCCTCGACAAAAATCGTCTCCCCACCACCGCATCCTCTGAGTTTAATAACCCAGCAGCCTTACTCGAAATTTCATCGCCAACGGCAACCGAAGGCTGGTTTGTCTTTGGCAAAGCCGAATTTCCCCCGATTCGTACCGTCATCTCCGGCGAACGGATTGCCGACTTACAACTGAACTATCAAATTGAAAAACCACCCGCAGAGGATTATTTTCACGTCATCGTTAGCGAAGACGGGGAACTCTATTACACGGCGAAATCCTCCGCTGGGTTCAAATCCGGTCCGTTAGCCGTCAGCGAATCCGTCACCCCCGGCTGGGCGGATTTCCACATTACCCTGGAGGAATACATCCCCCATGCCAAACTGCAAAGAACCATCGTCCCCGCAGACAACCCGCAAGTTCCAGGCACTCCGGCACTTCTGGTGAAAACCGCCTCCGGAACCACCACCTGGCTGCCTTGGGGAGAACCCACCACGATTGAAGAACCCGATGGGGAAATCTACGCCGCATTCGGTCCGAAATTACTGGCATTACCCTTTGGGATTAAGTTAGAGGATTTCATTGTCGATCGCAATGAAGGGTCGCAATCCGTGGCGATGTGGACGAGTAAAATCCGTATCGAAGACCCCGCCAATGGCATCTCCGAACGGCGAAACGTGTGGATGAACCATCCCACCTGGTATCGCGGTTGGAAAATCGCCCAAGCCTCCTGGAATCCCGGCGATTTGCAGCAGTCTACCTTGCAGGTGAAGCGAGAACCTACCTGGGTGACGGCGCTGACGTGGATGGGTTCGGCGTTGGTGGTTTCCGGGATTGCGGTGATGTTCTACGCCCCGGCTTTAGTGCGAAAGATGCGATCGAAATCTGAGGATGAAGAACCCGCCGCGAGTCAACAGACTTCTGGGGAAGGGGAAGATGAAGGACTCGATCGAAATTTAACCCCGATTTCCTAGTGCAGCATGTTCGGGGAACTTCCCCCTAATCCATCCTCACAATGGTGATATTGTTCGGTTTTTGTCATGAAGTCTCAGTGTTTCACACATTGGCCGATACCCTGTAGGGGCGCGCGCATTTGGGCGGTTCGGGTTCGGGTCAACGAAAAATTGCAGATCCAAATGCCATGCCGTTATAGCATTCGGGCTTTATTGTTACCGTTTCTTTCATGATTTGTTAGCCGATACCGTCACGCACGGAAAAGGGCGAATGCTTTGCCCCACACCCCACACCCTCATACATATGAAACTCCTAAAATTTTTGATTGGCCTGTGCGCCGGACTTTTAATCCTAATTCTGCCGATTAGCCAATTTCAAGCCTCACCCCTCGAACCGCTACAAGAGTTAGCCGTGCAACTCGACGGGCGTAAAAAACCGTTAGATACCGTCGCCAGGGAAACGGTGACTCAAATTCACGGGAGAGCAAGTTACAAACCCTTAAACGATCGAAAGCGAGATTACTTATCCACGTATCTCTCGTTGTGGTTTAACGATCGCGATTGGAACGAGGAACCTTTCATTTTGGTGAGTTATCGTCCCCTCAAAGAACGGATCGGACTCGAGAGCGATCGCAAGTATTTTACCTTTTCCGAGTTGATGCGATCGGATCTCAATTCAATTCTGTGGACGGCCCGGCAAAAACAAGCGGACGACACCCCCCTAACCCGAGACGAACGGGAAGCCCTCACCATCGAAGACCGATTGGCACTCACCCTTGAAACCGTGGGGAATAACAGCCTGCCTTTGGTTCCCCATCCCACAGATATTAAAGGAACTTGGGTTGGAGTTGAGGACGCGCCCCAATATTACGATGCCCCGTCAGTTGCAGCGATTCAAACCGACTACGAAGCCTTGCGCAATGCCTATCGAGACAATCCCGAGGATGAAGCGAGTTTAGGAGAAATTGCCCGATCGCTCTCGACTCAACTCGCGGCAATAAGTCCCGATATCTACCCCACCCAGGCGGTTTTGCATCGAGAAGTGAGTTTCTATCACCTGCACCCCTTTGCCAAAGCTTGGTGGCTGTACGGTCTCGGTTTTCTCGCCATGGTGTTGGTAATGGCGTTCAAAGCCGAAGATTTCTATTGGAGTGCTTTAGGGGTTTTTGGTAGCGGTCTTCTCATCCACGGTTACGGTTTTATTACCCGGATGCAAATTGCCGGCCGTCCCCCAGTCACCAATATGTACGAGTCGGTGATTTGGGTGGGATTTGGCATCGCGGCGATCGCATTATTATTTGAATGTATCTACCGGGCGAAATACTATATCCTCGCAGCCGCCCCACTATCCATTATTTGTCTGATACTCTCCGACAGCCTCCCCGCCATTCTCGACCCGACCCTCAAACCCCTGGTTCCCGTTCTCCGGGATAACTTCTGGCTGAGTATCCACGTCCCCACAATTACCCTCAGCTATGCCAGTTTTGCCCTGGCGTTGGGATTAGGTCACATTCTCCTGGGTCATTACCTCTTTGTCCCCCAAGCCACCCCGAGAATCCGCAGCTTGTCGAAATGGAATTACGCCCTGTTGCAAGTTGGCGTTCTCTTGCTGAGTGCGGGAATTATCCTTGGGGGCATCTGGGCCCACTTCTCCTGGGGTCGGTTCTGGGGTTGGGACCCGAAAGAAACCTGGGCGTTAATCGCCTTGATGTGCTACGTCGTTCCCCTCCACGGTCGTTTGGTGGGTTGGTTTTCCGACTTTGCCATGGCAGTGACGAGTGTAGTGGCGTTTAATGGCGTATTGATGGCGTGGTACGGTGTGAATTTCGTGTTGGGAACGGGATTGCACAGTTACGGCTTTGCTACGGGAGGGTCGGAATTAATCGTTGCGAGTCTGGTGGGATTGGATTTATTGTTTGTGGGGATTGTGGTGGTGAAGCAAAAGGGACGTAAAACTCAAAAACCGATCGAAACCCTCGATTTTTCCGGATTGATGCATCAGATTGAGTCGCCATCGGGTCGTCAATGAAGTCGTCAACAGCGAGCGAACTTTACACCAGTGCGATCGCATTTGGATTTCCTACGGGTTTAATTCAAGCTGCGATCGCCTATTTCCCTTGCAAAATCCGATCGACCGTCAAATCCAACTCCTCAAAAATCGAAGAAGCGATCGCATCACTCCCGGTATAGACTTTCTCTTCGTATAACCCTTCCACCCATTCGAAAATCGTCACCTGTTGCAGTATCGGATCGACGATCCAATACTCGGCAATTCCCCTGGCGGCATACTCCGTCCGTTTGTAGCGATAATCTCGCTTTTCTTGGTTGGGACTGACCACTTCTACCACTAATAAAGGTGGCGGCATATCCATCATCACAATCGATCGAGTTGCCCCTTCCAATGCGATTTCTAACTCTTCTGACAAGACCATCAAATCCGGAACTCGCACCGATACGCGCGAACCGCTCACTGCCACTTCTGTCTTCATCGTAAGTTGCTGTGGCGGAATTCCCAGTTGACTGAAATATATCAGCAGAAACATGGCAATCCGTCGATTGATTTCACTTTCAGAAGGCATTGGAATCAGTTCCCCATTTTCGAGTTCGTACAGAGTCTCCGTCCCATCGTCATAGTCGATAAATTCTGCCAGTGTCATTTTTGCAGATGTTACGGTCATCGTCTGAACCTCTGTTGTTTTAGTTGCGATCGGTTAGGGCATCATCTATTCTTACTATCCTAGGAAGAATAGTGTAAAAGCTTCGGGATCGATTAGCTAAATAATCGCCGTACATCGATCGCTACATCTGAAAAAGATAAGGGTGAAACCATACCCTCAACCCGTGTCAATTCTGTCTGATATTTACCATCAGACAAATCTCGAAATACCTTCAATTGACAATTCTTTAAATCCGAAACCCAATACTCCTCAATCCCCGCTTCGGCGTAAATTTGTTTCTTTTTACCTAAATCTTTGACCAGGGTTGTATTGGAATATTCAATAAGCCAGAAAATATCGGCGGGATAAGGATGATGTTCCAAATAACGTCGTAGCGGTGGTTTAACGATCGCAACATCGGGTATGGGTTCTGAGTTATCCGGCAGCGTGACGGGTTTGGTTTCTCGAATCGATGCCCTTTCGCCCAACAGTCGCCGCAAATAATCTGCCCCATCGCTACTGTAGCAAGCATGGGCTTCTCCCTCTGGCGGCATAATAACGATATCTCCTTGCAACAGTTCGACGGGTTGCTCGTCAAACAACCCCGCATCGATCGCTGTGTGGTAGCGATCGAGCGTCCATTTGTAGAGGGTGACGGTCACGATCTTGACTCCTCCGGCTGTGGTCCGATTCTTGGAGAGGGCGAGTATTGGCGACTGACGAAACAACCTGACACGATCGCCTCTACCCGCCCAACTCGCATAATTTACTTTCAATTATGCGTCACGATCGCACCGGAGCCGACGAGTCAAAAGACTCATCACATCTCCAGAATTCGGTGCGGGTAATAACGGACTCCAATCGCTAATTTGCGCGAATCCCAGCAAGTACAAGGTGCTAATGGTGGAATTGACCCCTGCTGCAGATCCAATGACTAAAATTCGGACTGTCTCGTACTCATCTTGGGCGTACTCATCTTGGGAATGTGGCGAACAGTCTGCCGTTGGCAACGAGGGTTGCTCCCCTGTTGCAGATTCGAGTTTGGCTTTTAACATAGTTAATGTGCCTCCTTTAGGGCTTTGTCTAGAGGGGGTAAAGTCGCGTTTTGGGTGGTCCAGACCCAAGGCGCGGCGTTTTTTTGATTTCTAGAATTATAGCGCTGCACCCATTTTCCGCGCAACCCATTTACCTGTTTGTACTTGAATCCCGTTACCTTGCTAAGGTGAAATACTTATAGAACATAGCTTTTGAGGTCAAAATGCCAGCGAAAAAGCCAGAGGGAATGGTGGAACTAAACGGCTACATTCCCAAAGATCTGAAACGAGAGTTTAAACTCGCCTGCACTGCGATGGATCGAACGATGGGGGATGTCCTCACAGAGTTAGTCCAAAATTGGTTGCAGGAGCAGAAAAAGAAAAAGTAACGTTGTGACGATCGCATCTAGATTTCCTGCGGGTCTAATTCAAGATGCGATCGCCGATTTCCCAGACAAAACTTTCCCAGACAAAACTCGATGGCTTTGAACTACTCCTCCAAATCCTGACAGAGATTGCGATCGAGGTGTGGGGCATTGTACTTTAGATAGTCCCGAACTCGATCGCACGCATCCTCCAAGAGTGAATCGAGAGTTAGCTCTGCGAAATTCTGCAGAATCATGGTATTGCTCCCACTCGCCAAAGCCAGGGTCTGGCCGTCGGGACTGAAGGCGACACTGGCAACCGATTCTGGATGTCCCTCGAGGGTTTGCAGCAACTGACCTTGACGGTTCCACAGTTTGATTGTCTTATCCCCACTGCCAGAAGCCAGGGTCTGGCCGTCGGGACTGAAAGCAACGCTGTTGACCCAATTTTGATGTCCCTCGAGGGTTTGCAGCAACTGACCTTGAAGATTCCAAACTTTGACGGTCTTATCTCGACTGCCAGACGCAATCGTATCTCCGTCGGG
>NZ_JBRJXU010000163.1:0-7899 GCF_057467645.1 Zarconia sp. | reverse complement strand
TCTACGGCAACGTGGAAAACCTCACCCAACAGGGGGGTGCTAGCTCCACAGACGTTCCTCTGGGTACTCCTGTAGGTCCCGATGGCATCTCCTCCGTTGCCAGCTAGTTCGTTGCCGGTGGTAGCGGGAGTTACGCGCTCCCACTCCACCCCATTCCTCGCTGAATTATCAATCGCATTTACCCAACAAAAAATCATGAACGCACAGAAAAATAATTACGCCACCCCGACCCTCACCGTCTACGGCAACGTGGAAAACCTCACGCAACAGGGGGGAGCCAGCTCCACGGATGTTCCCCTCGGTACTCCCGTAGGTCCAGACGGAATCTCATCGGTGGCGAGCTAGAACTCAGGGTGCATCTCCTTTTGTCCGTTTGGGCCGACAAGAGTCCAACAAATACAGTTCACGCTCAAACCTATCTAAAGGAGATGACAATGAAAACTCAAATCACCGATCGCAAACAACCTTATACCACGCCAAAGCTTGCCAAAAACGGAACCCTCGCCGACTTAACCCAACAAGGGGGTGGGAGTGCAGTGGATGTTCCCATCGGCACTCCCATCGGGCCCGACGGAATTAGCTCCGTCACTGGAAACTTCTCTTAGGGAACCGTACGGCAGCTGATTCGTTAAGTCAGCAGCATTGGATTTGTGAGAGTAAAGGTCGATCGCAACACTTTACTCCCCATGACTTCTCTATCGCCCTCTGACTTCAAAAAATCTCAAATAAATCCCAAACAAACCTCAGATAAACCAATGTATCGTTATCAAGCATACAGCTTAGGCATCCATTCTAAACTCGCGCTACCGGAGTTGGTCGCTGATTCTCAAGCAGCTGCCGATGTAGTGGTTGAGTTGCGGCAACTGAAGGATTCTCCCCTCGATACCAACGACACCGCCCACTGCTTCAAGTCAACCGAAGACGGAATGTACGTTTTTTGGGAAAGCGTCGGCACCTTTTTCATCCAACAGGGTCGCACCATTGCCATCGATCCCGATCCCGAGGCAGATGCCGATCGACTGCGCCTGTTTATTTTAGGAGCGGCCATTGGCGTGATTCTCCACCAGCGCGGCTATTTCGTCCTTCACGCCAGTGCAGTGGAAATTAACGGCAAAGCCGCGGTTTTCATCGGCCATAAGGGATGGGGCAAGTCCACCATGGCGGCAACTCTCCACAGCCGGGGACACCGACTCATCGGCGATGACGTCGTCGCCCTAGATTTGAACGATAGCACCCAAGCTGTCGTCTTACCGGCATTTCCTCAGCTCAAACTCTGGCCCGATGCGGTGGAATCCTTGGGACACAATCCCGACACGTTGCCTCGCCTGGTTCCCCATCTCGAAAAGCGCGATCGTCGCGTTCGCGAAGGGTTTATCGATCGCACCGTTCCCCTGGGACACATCTTCCTGCTGGGGAAAGGAGACGCGGTGGAAATTCAACCCCTCGAACCCCAGCGCATCGTCACGTACCTATTGCAAAACTCCTACATTACGCGATTTGGCGCAGAACTGTTGCAAGCCGGGGAAGCCGCTCATTTCCTGCGATTGGTGAGGCTGGCGAAATCCATCAGCATCGAGCGCCTGTTACGACCCTCCCAACTGTCTTTGCTACCGGCGATCGCCCAATTGGTTGAAGAGCGCGTTTCTAGCGAGGCACTGAAGGTATGAGTACGGGAAATTTGTTGGATAAATCTGCCCCCCGAGGACGGATGCCTCAAAACTGGTTAGGGCGATCGATATTGAAACTCAAGGAAAAATTTGTCAGTAGCTTCCGCCTCTTGCCGGCCTTGCGGTTGGTGTGGCAAAGCAGCCGGGGTTGGACGATGGCACGGGTCGGTCTCACCCTCATGCAAGGGATTCTCCCCCTCATTTCCATCTACCTGGCCAAGCTCGTTGTCGATACGGTGGCCGTGGGCCTGACTGCTGCCGATAAGGAGATGGCATTCGAGCGGGTGCTGCTGTTCCTCGGCTTAGCGGGTGCGATTACTATTATTACCACCTTTTGCAACGCCTGCACGGAACTGGTCAATACCGCTCACGCACAGCGGGTGACTGACTTTATGCAGGGCATCATCCACGACAAATCCATCGAAGCGGATTTAGCCTATTACGAAAACGCCCGCTATTACGATGCCTTGCAACGGGCACAAAAGGAAGCCCCCTACAGACCCCCTCAAATTCTCAACCGTTTGGCGATGGTGGGACAAAATGGGGTGTTGCTGGTGGCGATGGTGGGTTTGCTGCTGTCTCTTCATTGGGGAATGGTAGGCATCCTGGTCGTCGCTTCGATTCCGGCAATGCTGGTGCGGGTGCGCTACTCTCGCATTATGTATCGCTGGCAGCATCGCAAAACCCCCATGGAACGGCAATCGGCTTACCTGGGTTGGATGCTCACGACGGACCAGTTTGCCAAGGAAATTCGCCTGTTCGACTTGGGAAGTTTCTTCAGTCAGTGGTATCTGCGGCTGCGAAAGCAAATTTATCGGGAACGGGTTGCCCTCACGACCAAACAGTCGATCGCTAATTTTTTAGCGCAATCTCTGGCCGGTTTACTGGTCTTCGCCATTTACGTTTTCATTATTTACCAAACTATTCAAGGGGTTTTAAATCTGGGAGACTTGGTCCTCTACTACCAAGCCTTGAATAAATCTCAGACGGCTCTCAAAGGTCTCTTAAAAGGAGTTTCCGGTCTCTACGAAGATAATCTTTTCCTCGCCAATCTTTACGATTTTCTCGACCTGAAGCCGACAATTATTTCGCCGAGTAATCCGTTACCGGTTCCACAACCGATGCAGCGTGGAATTGTGTTTGAAAATGTGAGTTTTCAATATCCGACCACGAGCCGAACGGCGCTCAAAAATATTAACTTAACGGTTAATCCAGGAGAAACGATCGCCCTCGTGGGAGAAAATGGTTCTGGGAAAACGACGTTGATTAAACTGCTGTGTCGTTTGTACGAACCCACAGAAGGCAGTATTAGTATCGATGGAATTAATGTCGATCGATTCGATATTTCCGAACTTCGCCATCAAATTAGCGTCATTTTTCAAGACTATGCTAAATATCACCTCAGTGCCCGAGATAATATTTGGTTGGGAAATGTCGAACTCGAACGGAACGATGAAGAAATCCTAGCAGCCGCCCGTCGTTCTGGTGCCGATGACGTGATTCAAAGATTGCCCCAAGAATATGAAACGTTACTGGGGAAACTCTTCGAAAATGGGGAAGAACTCAGTATCGGTCAGTGGCAAAAAATTGCCCTTGCACGGGCATTCTTGCGGAACTCTCAGGCGATCGTTCTCGACGAACCCACCAGCGCCATGGACCCGAAAGCGGAATACGAAGTGTTTAATAAATTCCGCCAACTGATTCAAGACCAAGCCGCCATTTTAATTACCCATCGCTTATCTACGGTAAAAATGGCCGATCGCATCTACGTGATGGATTCGGGTTCGATTATTGAAAGCGGAACTCACGACGAATTGATCGAACTCGGGGGAACCTACGCCCGCTTATTTGAAACTCAAGCTCAGAATTATCGATAAATCGATAAAAGCGAGAAAAGATACACACGCTAATTTTTATTCGCCTCAACTTTTACATATTTAACTCAAATTTAAACCGTTTAACCGTTGTCAAAAACGTAAGCATTTAGGTATCAGCTGTCAGCCATCAGCTTAAAAATATTATGCAGCTTACAAGTTGAAATCTTCCCAGCTAAAATCCTCGGAAATTTGAGCTTTACCTAAGAGTATTTCGCTGATAGCTAATAGCTGACGGCTGAATGCTTACTCAAAAACTTAAAGAAGGAGCCATCTATCATGTCCGTCGAACTCTGTCGCACCCTCGTAAAACTTGGATTTGCTACCCCGAATTCGATCGCCATCGAATCCGCAAAAAAACAACTGCAAGCCGCCACCGATAAGCAGTGGGAGCAATGTTTGGCAACCCTCGGATTGCACCGACTCAGCCCCTTAGTTTACTACGGTTTGGAAGTGGCAAAGCTCACTTCTATGGTGCCCAAATCCTATCTCGATCGCCTTCAAGCAACCTATCAAAGTACCCTCAAACGCAACAAAATCTTCCTCCTCACCCTCGATGCACTCCTGCAACGGATGCAAGCCCGAGATTTGCACCCCACCATCTGGAAAGGGATTGCCCTAGCCGATAGCTTCTATCCCAACCCCGGTACGCGACCCATGGGGGATCTCGATTTTGCCATTGTCCCCGAGGAAATGGAGGAAGCCACCCGAATTTTCCAGTCTTTAGGGTTTCATCTCGATAACCAAGCCGAAACCGACGATGCCGTCTACTTCGTCAATCCCATGGGGGTAAAGTGCGACGTTCATCACCGCGTTCGGTTGTTTGAGGGCATCGAACCCGCCAGCCTGGTGACGCAACTCAACCCCCGACACCTTCAGGTTGATACCCTGCAAGTCCTCGACCCCAGTGCCACCCTCGTACATCTGGTGGTACACATGGACGGACACCGCCACGATACCGGCCCGCTACTCTCCTGGATTCTCGATATTGCTTTCGTTCTGCGCAAATGGGGCGATCGAATTAATTTGGCGCGCGTCGAAGCCATGATGCCCGATAAAATCCATTGGGTGTCCCTGATGCGATCGCTTCGTTTCCTAGAAACAGAGTTGGGAGAAACTCTACCGGAATCTCTAGCCTCAGCCGCACGGGAATTTGAACCCCTCACCTTAGCTGAGATTCTGCGCCAGCGACGACTTGCCCTTTGGGGTTTGCCTCACCTGCGGGGTTGGCTGCGTTTGGGGGTCAGCCAGGTCGATTCCCAGTTGCGCTTGCAGCGTCCGGCGTTAGTTGCCGACGATTTGCTGCTGTGGGTGGGCGATATTTGGCGGCAGCGACGGACGCTGTGGGCAATTGACAATTGATAATGACGCCACGTAGAACTAAATTCTCCAAAACCTGGCAAAGCCCGAAAAAAGGGGAAAGTGCAAGGGAAAAGGGAATCGGTCATGTTCGTCACCACATGAGGAGGCATCAAGTTGCACGTGACGTTAATGGACAATTGACAATGCACAACGGACAATGAAGAGTCTCATCTTCATTTCCCAACAACTCCAATGTCCCCTTCCCTCGAACTTAGAAGTCAATCTCAGTGCTTTGGCGGTACCGTTGGCTTCTACACCCACGATTCGGTAACCTGCAACGGACCGATGCGGTTTGCCATCTACCTACCCCCGCAAGCGAAATCGCAACCTGTTCCCGTTCTGTATTGGCTGTCGGGTTTGACCTGTAGCGAGGAAAATTTTATCGTCAAAGCGGGGGCGCAACGACTGGCTGCCGAATACGGAATTGCGATCGTCGCACCGGATACCAGTCCGCGTGATACAGGAATTCCGGGGGAAGATGAGGATTGGGATTTAGGGACGGGGGCGGGGTTTTACGTGGATGCGACTCAAGCACCCTGGGATGCCCATTATCAAATGTATCGCTACGTTACCGAAGAGTTACCCCAACTGGTAGCCGATCGCTTCCCGATTCTCCCAGAAAAACAGGGCATTTTCGGTCATTCCATGGGCGGACACGGTGCGTTGATTTGCGCCCTAAAAAATCGAGATCGCTACCGCAGCGTCTCTGCCTTTGCCCCGATTTGCGCACCAACCCGGTGTCCCTGGGGAGAAAAAGCCTTGACTCACTATTTAGGAAGCGATCGCACTGCATGGAAAGCCTACGATGCCAGCGAATTGGTTCTAAATGCCAAATGCGATCGCCCCATTCTCATCGACCAGGGTACGGCCGATAAATTCCTCGAAGACGGGCAACTTCTGCCGGAGGTATTTCAAGCGGCTTGTGAATCCGTCGGACAACCCCTCACGTTACGAATGCAAGCCGGTTACGACCACAGCTATTACTTTATCGCCACCTTCATCGCCGACCACATCCAACATCACGCCGCAGCGTTATCTGGTTGAATTCGGAATTGGGGGAAACGGGAATTGGGAATGCAGAATTGGGGGAAATTGGAGAAACGGGTGCATTGGGAGAAATTTAGCCCCCGAAGCCTAAAATAAGATCGGGCGCGGGCTAAGGATAGTTGAAAGTCCTGGTGCTGATGTGGATTCGAGTCATGAGTAGAAGAACCTCCTACCCCCCACACCCTACACCCCACACCCCTCCCCCAACCGACACTTTCGATCCCGAACTGACGTTAAAATACGATCGCCTCTCCGCGATCGGTGAAACGCACTTCAGAGATTTGCCATTGAGGATTGCTGGTGAGGGTTTCGGAGATACTGCCGAAGAGGGCGTATCGCTCGCAACTTGACAGGGAAAGAATCACCCGTTCCGAATCCGGTGCCACTCGAAAATCGACGGTAGCTACCCCAGTGTTTGCATCGGTACTGACGCGATATCCCGCCAATCGAAAATCGCCACTATTCCATCGATTGATAATTTCGCCGACGCTGGCATTGAGGTCATTGCCTTGAGGAACCTCCACTTGTTGGGGAATCAGAGATTCGCATTGGGTATCGGCGGCGTAAATCGTAACGGTTTGTGTCGCGTTGCGATCGGCCTTCTGGATCGATGGAGTGGAAGCGGGTGCGGCAGGTACGGGTTTGCCCGAGACCGACTCATGGGGGGCTTCTCCAGCGATGGAAGGAGGGGTGGCGATATCGATTTTGGGCATCGCCGCGCAGCCGACGAGGGGCACAACTGCGAATAATGAGAATAAACCTTTAGCGATCGCGTTCATAATATTAACGTTCCTACTTGTGATGGATAGGCATGGTAACTACGACTTGGGCGCGCCGCCACGTTATCTCCCTAGCTGACTTCGTTCGGGCCGAATACAATATCGTATTGCAGACGGCTGCTAGCTTTCGGGAGGTGCTATCTCGGGGAACGAAGAAAGTTCCCGCGCTACAGGGACAAGCGGTGACCACTCTATTTTTCGAGCCATCCACCCGCACCCGCAGTAGCTTCGAACTCGCGGCAAAGCGGCTATCGGCCGATACCTTGAGTTTCTCGGCGGCTAGTTCCTCCCTCACCAAAGGCGAAACCATTTTAGACACCGCCAAAACTTATCTGGCCATGGGAACCGATATCATGGTGATTCGCCATCGAGAAGCGGGGGTTCCCGGAGCGATCGCGACCGAGATGGATCGGCTGGGAACGGGTGTGAGCGTTCTCAATGCCGGAGATGGTTGGCACGCCCATCCCTCGCAAGCCCTCCTAGATCTGTTTACGGTCACTTCGACCCTAAATCCAGAAAATCCGCAAATTGAATTGCTCGAAGGTAAAAAAATTGCCATTGTCGGGGATATTCTTCACTCGCGAGTGGCGCGATCGAATCTTTGGAGTTTGACCGCAAGCGGTGCGACAGTCCACCTCGCCGCCCCTCCAACCCTCCTACCCAAATCCTTTGCTCGCTTCCTCGACGACGAACGGCGCGATCGCCTCTTCGTCCACCATCAACTCGAACCGGCTTTGCAAGATGCCCATTTTGTCATGGCTCTGCGGTTGCAAAAAGAACGGATGGGACAGCACTTACTCCCCAGTTTGCGAGAATACCACCAACAGTTCGGCATCACTCGCGAGCGATTGGCTTTGTGTCACCCGGATGTTAAAGTCTTGCATCCGGGACCGGCAAACCGAGGGGTAGAAATTAGTTCCGATTTGATGGACGATCGAGCCTTAAGTCTGGTTCAAGCCCAAGTCAGCAGTGGAGTTGCCGTTCGGATGGCACTCCTGTATTTGATGGGAGGGGGGAGGTGAGGGACAAGGGGACAAGGAGACAAGGGGACAAGGGGACAAGGTGACAAGGGAGACAAGGTGACAAGGGAGACAAGGAAGACAAGGGAGACAAGGGAGACAAGGGAGACAAGGGAGACAAGGGAGACAAGGGAGACAAGGGGACAAGGGG
>NZ_JBRJXU010000162.1:0-80675 GCF_057467645.1 Zarconia sp. | reverse complement strand
ACGTCAGTTTTGCGACCGCGACGTCGACGGGATGCCGACTCTGGGTGAGATTCGGGCGGTTGGCAAGCCTCTTGATGAGCGAAGCGATCGCACTGGCTACATCTGGTTGCTGGGGAGCAAAGTACTTCATCCCGATTCCCGATTCCCCATTCCCCGCCCTCACCGGAAACAGTCTTATCCAAAACTGACGTTATAAAGGATGCATTCTGCGATACTCCTAGCCCTTGAAGGGCAGCTACGCCAAGGTCATCGCTGCACATTTCATGTCGCGCGTGAAACGCTACTCAGGCGCGATCGAATCCATAGAACTAACCAACAAGGAAGCAGTATCATTTCAGCTTTCTTCAATGCTCTTTCTTAACAAGTCAAGCCGATGGCAGCGAGAGCACCTTAAAGCTGTACGCTGATGGCTGAATATTGATACATTAAATCCTTGAAACCAAGACACTCATTTCATTTTTCAGAGAATTTGCGGCTCTAAGGGATCGTCGCTTAACATGGAAGTGTTCGAGGAATTTATCCGATTAATTGAATAAATTTTGTTGAACTTATATTCTTTATTTTGAGTGAATAGTCATGGATTTAATGCATGCCGGCTTAAAAGATTTCTTGCTTCTACAGAAATATAGTCAGGAAGAACAAGTCGGTTGTTTATCGATCGAGAATCCTTTTCCGAATTGGTTTAAAAAGTTCACTTTGGCGTTACCCTACACTTTGGGTTTACATCTGCGCCGGGAATATCGCCACCTCTCGATGGCTTTCCAAGCTTTTAAGCTGAAAGAATGTCAGACGCTTTTTATTTTTGAAGTCTACCTGCAAAACTTATTTTTACTTCTTCCATTACTGGCGTTAACGCGAAAAAAAGTATTAATTAGTTTGCACTGGAACCAACAGCTTGCTCGCTACAGCAAGTTGAAGTACTTGGGACTCGCTTATCTCCGTCTTTTTCTGAAATGGTTTAACTTTAAAGCGATCGTTTTTGAAATTGACGATGATGTTATCCCCCAAAAGTATCGACTATCCCCCGAAACTAAAATCGTTCTTCCAATGCCCGTTCGTAGCGATGCTTACCCGAAACTGAAACCAGGGGAACGGTTATCCCCCGCTTCAAAACTGAAAATTGGGGTGGTGGGAAAAGTGCGCAAAGATAAGCCGATCGCCAAACTGATTGAAAGCTTAAAAACTTACGTAGAGACCCAAAATTCCGAACTCGAATTGATTATCGGCACACCCCGCGCTCAACAGTCTGACTACCTTAAACAACTAGGAGTCACCGTTCGCGATACCACCAGTGAAACAGACTATTTGGGATTGCTGAACGAATTGGATATCCTCGTTGCTTACTACGATGAAGTTCGTTACTACTACCGAACCAGTGGAGTAGTCAGCGATGCCGCCTGTTCCGGATGCTATGTCATTGCGTCTGACTATCCCACCATCGCCCATCAGATTACAGCACCGGTTGAGGTTGGCGCGACCTTTTCGAGCTTTGAGGAAATCGGTTCGATCGTCGATCGGGCTATTCCTCAAATTCGAGAACGAGGACAGGATTTGCATTGGGTTTGGCGAGAAACTCGCTCGATCGACGCGATCGCTAAAATTCTGTTTCCGCAAGATCGTGATTCCGCCACAGAATTCTCGAATGGTACGGAACGTCAGCAAACACTAGCGCGTCAATAAGGAATAGGACTTTGGCACAGGTATCGCGAGATGCAGGAGAATTCGGACACTCTTGTGGGTGAGCGTTGGGGGAAACGGGAGAAAGATACTGGTTTACCTTCGGGTTGTCCTAATCTGCGCGAATACAGCGATATCTTGAAGCCGAGTCACGGAGATCGCCTCGTGGCTTGGGCGAACCAAGTGTGACAAAATATCGATCGTCGATTCATCGAAGACTCTGAAACACAAAACGTCAATGTTGGGAAAACAAACTTCAAACACTTGCTCGAATACTTGCTCAAATACTTTCTATACTTTTCGATCGAAAGTTTCGATCGGTTTATCGCTCGCTGCAACGGTCTTAGGTTTAACGGCAACAACATCGCTGGCTGCTGAAAATGGAGCGACCTTCACTCAAACTCGTTTTCTTGAATGGTGTGTCGATCGCGATAATTTACCTCTTGAAACCCAACATACCATCGAGGTCATTTTAGAAAAAGTTGAAACTCAAGATTGCCATCGGGCTGACGCCATCTTATCGGATATGACCGAACTCAATATCAGTGCCCGAGATATCTCCGATCTGCGCCCGATCGCTTCCCTCACCCATCTCGATCGTCTCGATGTGAGTAACAATCAAATTCAAGATATTACGCCCCTGGAAAACTTAACGAATCTGACTCAACTCTTACTCGCTAACAATCAAATTCAAGATATTACCCCGATTTCAGCTCCAAATTTAACCAAGCTAAATTTAGATAACAATCAAGTCTCCGATCTGACTCCTATTAATTCACTTTTCGAGCTAAAAACGCTTTTTATCAATAATAATCAAGTCTCCAATCTGGCTCCCCTCAACTCCCTAGTTCGGATGACAACATTATTTATGAATGATAATCAAATTTCCGACCTGCAACCTTTAAACTCGATGGTAAAACTGAGAACTTTATCCTTAATGAATAATCACATTGAAGAAATCGAACCTTTAGCTTCAATGACACAAATGTACGAGTTGCATCTCGATGAAAATAAGATTACCGATCTCAGTTCTCTCACATCGATGACTGCACTCAACGAACTCTATCTGAGCGGAAATGAAATTCGCGATATTCGTCCCTTAGCAAACTTAAAAACGGTAACAGAACTTTATATTCGAGACAATAAAATCGAAGATTTAACACCGCTGCCAGAAATGCTCAAACTCAATTGGGCAGACTTTAAAAATAATAAAATTTCCGATCTCGAACCCATTCAGGTGATGGAAACTTTGGTGGGAATCGTACTGGTCGAAAATCCGGTCGCGATCGAGAGCGAAAATCCCAGTTGCCCGATCGTCCCTGAATCCATTTGCCGCTTTTAGTCTGCAGCTTCTCGGAGTGAATCTGGCCGCTCGAGCCTTAAACAATCGAGAAGTTCCCAGGAAATACCCCCTCGTACAATACAGACTGAGCCAGTCACCGTACGAGTGCATCAAACCCGATTTAAGCCGATCGCGCTGATGCTTGGTAGGATATCTACTTAGTGCCGTTAGCACTAGCGTCTTCATGGGAAGTACCAGCAATTCGTTTGCCATCGTTCAATTGCCGTAGTCGAGGAGAATATCGGGTGAGACTGGTTATTTTGGGAGGTCCCGGAGCGGGAAAAGGAACTCAAGGCAAGCAGCTGTGCCGCCATTTAAACATTCCCTGGATTTCTACTGGAGAAATATTTCGAGCGGCGATCGCGGATAAAACGTCTTTGGGTCTTCAGTCTGCGCCTTTCGTGGAGAAGGGGGAACTCGTACCCGACACGATCGCGATCGAACTGATTCGAGAGCGCCTCACCCAACCCGATGCCAAAGATGGATGGCTCCTCGATGGCTATCCCCGTACGGCATTTCAAGCGGAAGAACTCGATTTTTTGCTCGACGATTTGGGTCAGCGCCTTGATTGGGCGATTTGGATCGACGTTCCCGTATCGGTTCTCATGAGTCGCTCTTTGGAGCGATCGCGCGCCGACGATCGACCCGAAATCGTTCGCCGCAGAATCGACCTGTTCCACCAACGCACCATCCCGATTACCGAATATTACGAACCCCGGCAAAAGCTCTTGAGAATTGATGGCGATCGACCTCCCGAACTCGTCGCCCAAAACCTTCTCGAAGCTCTATAACAATCGGGGAAAAAGGGTAGGGAAGGAGTCAATGGGCAATTGACAATGGGTTAGTTGCGACACTCTTCCCCGTCTCCCGTTTTGCATTTTTAATTTTTAATTCCTTCCCCCAACCCCACACCCCATTAAAACTTCATGTCTTGGCAACGTCCCGACGATCGTCAACCCGACCAACTCCGTCCCATCAGTTTCGAGCTGGATTTTACCCGTTTTGCGACCAGTTCCGTTCTCACCCGCTGTGGCGATACCCAAGTACTCTCGACCGTTACCGTCCAGCCGGGAGTCCCAAGATTTCTCCAAGATAGCGGACAAGGGTGGCTGACGGCCGAATACCGGATGCTGCCAGGGGCGACGCCACAGCGCCAATCGAGAGAATTGATGAAACTCTCCGGGCGCACTCAAGAAATTCAGCGCCTGATCGGGCGTAGTTTGCGAGCGTCCCTCGATCTGAACGCCCTGGGCGAGCGCACGATTATCGTCGATGCGGACGTTCTACAAGCGGATGCGGGAACTCGAACCACTTCTATTACCGGCGGATTTGTCGCTCTGGCAACGGCAATGAATAAATTGGTGGCACGAGGGGAGTTGGAGCGATCGCCTATTCGCAATCCCGTCGCCGCCGTTTCCGTGGGATTGTTGGATGGTGAACCGTTCTTGGATCTGAAATACGAAGAGGATGTCGCCGCAGAGGTTGATTTTAACGTGGTGATGACCGGCGAGTTAGAGTTTGTCGAAGTGCAGGGAACTGCGGAAGAGAAAACCTTCAGCCGCACGCAGCTTGATGGATTGCTCGATTTAGCTCAAAAAGGAATCGAGGAACTGCTCGTCGCCCAACGCCGCGCTATCTCTGAAGCCGGGGGAGCTGGGGGAGCCTGACAAGGGTAGGTTTGTTACAAAGGTGGATTTGAGCGGGGGGAGCAGGGGAGGCAGGGGAGGCAGGGGAAGAAGGGTACTGGTGTGAAATGAGACTGTCCGCGCTTGGCGTAGCGACTGCTATAGAATAAGAACAGCAAACTTTACAAATCTTGAGATAAGCTCTCAGATTTATAATTTTTTTCGAGTTTTTTAAGATGGCATTTCTTCGTCAATTTGTGGCCCCGGCGTTAATCGTTCTCGTGTTTCTTCTGGCTTTAGTGGCGACGAGCGCTCGCATTTTCCTCCCAGAAGGGTTGAGCGCTCCCGCTCCCGTGGAAGATGCCGCACCCGAAAAAGCTGCGTTTCATCCGAGCTTGACCCCGATTTCGACCGTCGGTGCGGCCCGGGCGATCGTTCCCGCTTCTGTGGTGTAGATGTCGAGGGAATTTTTACCGGGCTATGCCCTGCGACTCGGGTCTGGAGCCGATCGCGCTTTGCTGGTGAAGTTTCTGGGGCACACCTATCGAGAACTCGAACCCGATCGCCATTTTTCCGATGTCGCTCAGATGGTGGAGCAATATTTTTCCCCGGAAACACCGGTGTGGTTCGTGGAAGTCTGCGACGATACAACCGATGGCTCGTTCTCAGAACCCGACGGTTATCGCTCCCCGACTCCCGGCTGCGAAAAAGTGGCGTGTTTGTGGCTGGGAAATTCTGTCGATCGCATCAGCGGCGAACGTTACACCCATATTTTACTGGTTTACGTGGTTCCGAAGCACCGACGGCGGGGAATCGGCTCTCGGTTAGTGCGACACGCAGAAAATCAGGCCAAGCAACGAGGCGATCGTCAGATCGGCCTTCAGGTCTTTGCCAACAATCAACCCGCTCTTACCCTATACCAAAGCTGCGGCTACGAACCCCTCTCGTTCTGGATGACGAAGTCCCTGTAGTTTTTCGATATTTGGAGATAAGGGAGACAAGGGGAAATCGGAGAAACGGAGAAACGGGAGCAAGATGCTCTCACTACGTACTGTTGACTCTTCCTGGAGCCTCCTGTGCTCCCGAAGCCTCCAATACTCCATATGCACCATCGGGTTGCGCGATATGTCATTTTAGAGTTATCCCTCAAAATTATGAATTTTAACCAGGGATGCCTCTGGTGGATGGTAAATTGACAATATGTATAATGACGACGACACAGGGGTACTCTATTCCGACACCGAGCTAGAAAGTCCGCTCGATCGAATGGGCTCGGTTGACGAGTCGGAACGCCCCGATCCCGAAGAAATGCTAACGCTGCTCGAATCGCCAGAATCGCAACAGCGAACGCTCGCTGCTCGGGCTTTCTGCAACATTCAAGACGATCGAGCAATACCACACCTGATTCGCTTGCTATCGGACCCGTGTTTGCTGGTGCGGGTCAGTGCGGCCTATGCTTTGGGGCGCAATCCCAGTCCTGAAGCCGTCGAGGCCCTAATCGAACGACTCGAACTCGACTGGAACGGTTACGTGCGCAAAGGCATCGTCTGGGCCCTGGGAAATTGTGGAGATCTCCGCGCGTTAGATCCTTTGGTGATGGCCTTGCGAACGGATATCTCGGCGGTGCGGTTGTGGGCGGCCAGTTCCATCGGGCAAATGGCGAAAGTGGGTTACGAGACGATTATCCGTGCCGTTCCGCCGCTAATTGAAGGCTTGCGTCGAGATGCGATCGCCGCCGTACGCAGTAACTGTGCTTGGGCCCTAGGGCAATTGTGTCGGGAACTGCCGTCTAACGTGGTGTATGCCGGGGCGATCGATGGTTTGATCGAAGCTCTGGAAGAAGATACGGATATGGGGGTGCGCGAAGATGCCCGTTCTTCCCTATTGCGCGTCGGCGATCCTCGCGGTTTGGAGGCGATCGAAACCCTAGAACTCGAAGGCTCAATCTAAGCTTCATCTCAACTCCATATCAAGGGTCGACGCCAGGACAAATCCTCAAGTCTCTTCCCCTTCGGCTGGGACTTCTTCTTCCTCTAGGAGCTGCTTCAATAGCGATCGTAGCTTCATGCGAGGAATATAGGGCCAGCCTCCCTTCGATTCGATTTCTCGCAAGAGATTGTACAGCGCTTGTCGGTTTTCAGGTAATGCCCCTTGAAAGTAATCTTCGCAAATCTCGCGATGGAGGCTTTCTAGGGCGCGCAACAGGCTCAAGAGCACATGTACGTCCTGGGGAAATTGGGATGCCACAGAGCGAACGCGAGAGGAGAGTTCTTCTAACTCCGAATTGAAAACCTCTAAATCTCGTCGATCGCGCTCGTCCATCGTGATGCCTCACAGATTCACCATTTTATAGAGTATCTTGGAAACGTCGCCAATGGGATGGTGGGAACGATCGATCTGCGAGCTCTCACCTGCGCGCGATCGCCCTAGACTGGTCTTAGACGATCCGGGAACCGAATCCTCTAAGACTCAGTCTGCTGAGTAGACCGAACGCATCTCCCCCCTCCTGCCCGATCCAAGCAATAATAAAAACCGTTCGATCGTTAGAGTTAGCACGCCCGTTGAAATTATGGCCGAAATCACAGGAACACCGATCGCAGATTTGCTCTTTGGCAGCCTCGGGAACGATGAGATTGCTGCCCAAGTCGGAGATGACAATGTCCTCGGGTTTGATGGCGACGATGTGATTTTCGGCAATGCCGGCAACGATGTCATCGGAGGAAACCAGGGCAACGACTCTACTTACGGCGGTCGGGGCAACGATATTTTACTCAACGGTCAGGGAGACGATCTCGGCAGCGGCGATGAGGGGATCGATCTGATTTTTGGCAATAAGGGGGCAGACACTCTCTTCGGTAATGGCGGGGACGATGCCATATTCGGCGGCATGGATACGGATTTCCTCTTTGGGGGTCAGGGAAATGACTTCTTGGCGGGGGAACTTGGAAATGACGTGATTTCTGGCGATCGGGGAACCGATACCCTGTCTGGTGGTGCGGGGAACGATTTATTCGTGTTAAGCAAAGGTGGAGGGGGCACAACCCCAGAAGAAGCGGATCTGATTCTCGATTTTGAAGTGGGCGATCGCATTGCCCTGACTGGGGGTCTGAGATTGCCGGAAATTAACATTCAGTTCGTTCCCAACGCCAGCAATAACGGACGCGGCGATGTCATTATTCGCGATTTGGGCGACAGTACCGGCAGTTTTTTGGCAATTTTCCGTAATGTCGAGGAAGGGGTCATTACCCGCGAGACTCTCACCGCTTCCCTCGATCCCCTCGAAGGAGATGGTAGTGGTGGCGATGGTGGCGATGGCGGTGGTGATGGCGGCGATGGTGGTAGCGATGGTGGCGATGGCGACAACATTCCCCCCTTTGCCCGCGCCGGTACCCTCAACACCACGGAAGATAACTTCGTCACTGGTTTCTTCGATGCCACCGATGCCAACGACGACCAGTTAACCTTTAGTATCATTAACGACCCCACCCTGGGGCAGGTGACGATTAGCGATCCTCTAAGTGGCTTTTTCGTCTACACCCCCAATCCCAACGTCAGCGGACAGGATACGTTGACCTTCCTCGCCAACGATGGCACGGTGGATTCAAACTCCGCCACGATTACGATCGATATTTTCCCGGTAGAAGATATTCCGGTCGCCAATTCAATCACTGTTGCCACTGACTTTAACACCAGTATCCCCATTACCCTGCCTGGTTTTGATGGTGATGGCGACCCCATAACCCGACGGGTGACGGATGTATCTCTGGGAACAGACGATTCTTCGGTAATTTTCACGCCCCCATCGGGCTTTCAAGGTCAACTGTTTCAAACAGCAGATGGTATAAACCCCAGTACGCCGATTACACAAAATAATACCCCCGTCACTAACCCCCAGGGAATTGTGATTTTTGTGCCCCCGTCGGGACAATTCGAGCCAACCTCGACTTCGTTTGAGTTTATCGTCAGCGATGGAAAAGCGGATTCGGCGGCAGCAACCGTTACGGTCAACATCGGCGAGGTGCTTTCCAATACACTACCGGCGATCGATCTCAATGGCAGTGGTGATGGCGCGAACTTTAGCACCGTATTCAATCCGGGAACGCCAGTGGAGATTACCGATGCGGGTTTAACGATTACCGATCCAGACAGTCCGAACCTCACCTCGGTGACGGTCCAAATTTCTAACTTGCTCGATGTTGGTGCGGAAACGCTCGCTGCGACGAATTCCACGGAAGTCACCTCTAATTACGATAGCGGCTCGGGAACCCTGACGTTGCAAGCCATCAACGGTACGGCTTCCCTGGCAGCTTTCGAGACTGTATTGCGTACTGTTAGCTATAACAATACTTCTGCAACCCCCAATCGAGCATCGCGATCGATTACAGCGATCGCCAACGACGGTTTCGGGAGCAGCGCCCCAGTGGTGAGTACGGTGAATTACCCACCGCAGCCGATCGCAGATATCATAACGGTGTCTATTGGTGCCATTAACACTCTACCGGTTAGTGCACTTCTGGAAAACGATCTCGGGGTGGGGTTGTCGATTGTCGCAATAACGCCCGCCATCAGAGTCACCCCCCAACCTGTGGACGATCCTACTTCTATCATCATTAATAATCCAGCAAATAATACAACGTTTGACTATACCGTGGTTGATGCTTTTGGCAATATGGGAACTGCCACGGTAACCACTCTTAGAAGTAATCAAAATCCCGGCAATGGGAACGATACCTTCCTGGGAACGGATGGTGTGGATATTTGGAATGGAGGAAATGGAAACGATGATATTAGTGGGGGATTGGGAAGCGATATTTTAATTGGAGGTCCCGGTCGCGATCGCCTCACGGGAGGGGCTGGAGCGGAGATTTTCGTGTACGAAGCGCAAGAAGATGGTTCTAATCCCTTTGTGGCAAATAGTGAAATGAGTATTCAGACGAAAATCAACCAGAACCGACACGATACGATCGTAGACTTTACGCGAGGGGTCGATCGCATTGAATTTGAAGAGGATGTCGATGGGATTACGAATTTTGCCAATCTCAATCCGACGATCCAGACTGGTGCTTCTGTCGAGAATAATGTTCTCTTACCGGGACAATTTCTCTTTGCTTACGAATTGGGAGATAGTACCTATCTCATTTACGATGAAAACTCCGATAATACGAACAGAAACGACAGTCGCATTTTAGCGAAGCTTGATGGCGTCACCGGTCTCGGTTCCCTCAACGCCAATGACTTTATTTTCCCCTAATCACGCGGTGTGCGCTCTTTTTGCACTTGCGATATGGTGAGCGAGTAGACTGATCCCCCTTTTCCCCTTCCCCCCGTGGGAGAGGATTTTGGAGATATTAAGTTGCACATGGCGTTCATCGTTGCCGTATCCTCCGATGGGGTCTCACCTCACTTCCACGACAATGACCTCATGCAGCACGGAGACCGTATAATACCAAGTTCAGTTAAATGCTTACAACTCCGGTTCAAGTGAGCATCGGGAGCTGGAGAAAGCTTTGGCTTTGGGGGCGTGGGTATCGGTCGGACCCCTAGGGGGTTGCATACGCAAGGGAACGGCGACCGAGAGAAGTGGAGAAGAGATTCAGCAATTGCGCTTAATTGTCACTAATTATCCGAACTTGATATAACTTTTTTTTATGCAAAAGTTACAAATTTGTAACTTTAGGGGAATTTTTGTAAAAAACTTACAACGATGCGTAGCGTAGGATACAATACTTAAGTTCAATGAGGCAGCGACGATCGCCTCTCCATCAATCAGGTTGTCGTTGACGGCATTATTAACTTTGATTAACATAAGTGTATTCTCGTAAATCATACATTAAGGAGGTTTAAGCAAAGTCGTATGATTACGGTTATTCTGAGTCCGGTAAACCCTTGGCTTCAAGGTGAAGTTGTCCAAAATAGACTGCTCGAATATTGGCAATCGAAACAGTCAAAAGAATCGCGCTCCGAAAGTTACGATCTTCAGAATAGTCAAGATAGTAAGTGTCCTTTCATGACTGTTTCGATCGAGCTATAAGGTGCTCGAAATATGACTAACTATCGAGCCTAACTGGATTCGTGTGAGATTTTAATCGTTATAAACCGAGCAAACTGTTGCCAACTTTCACGAATTACAAACGCCGGTATCAGCCAATATTACAGCTGTTTTCATCTACCAACACTCCCAGACACATCTTGCAGACGAAAGAATTGAGACTCCAGCACTTTTCTGTGGCTTTCCAAGTGTTCTGGCACTTCAAACGTTCGACAGCTCTTCACTCGATAACAACAAAGCCTTCTTCTTCATCGTACTAAAAATATTATAAAAGCCATTAGCCCGAGAAGGAGTCAAACTCTGACTCAGTCCGGTTTCCTGAATAAAATCTGGGGGAAGTTGGACGATTTGAGCCGGTGTCAAGCCATTAAGACCTTCGATTAAAAAGGCAACGAGACCTTTCGTGAGTTGAGCGTCGGAATCTCCCTTGAAGCGCACTCCTCCGTCCTCTAGCTTGGCTGTAATATAAACTTGAGACACGCAACCGGGAACCTTATTCGCGGGAACTTTCTCTTCGGTCGGAAAGTCGTTCAGGCGTTTGGCTAAATGAAGCAACTGTTCGTAGCGTCGCTTCGGTTCGGAGGCTCGCTTAAAGCGCTGCACCATTTTATCGAGAGTTGGAGGAAGTGAAGTGGGAGAAGTCATCTATTACGAGGCGAAGTTAGTTCTATTTTACTATACATTCTGTAACTTTCTTTGCAAGTTCCCCCGCGAGGGTGGTTTCGATCGCATCTCAATCCCATCTCGAAGGAGTTGACGAACGGATTTCGAGACCTGAGTATTTCTACAGATAAAACCCAAACTCGTTAGCTGACTCAACCTCAATTTTCATCACAACCCAATTAAAATCTAACCCATCGAGCCACGATCTCGAAATTATTACCAGATCCTCCTTTTAACTTCGCAAGATAGGGGATGCAAAGTCTCTCGAAGTATTTTATATTACGATAAAATTAAGACACGATCGGATATTTTTAGTCCGAATGTATTTTATTCACTTTTAAAAACATGATAGAACCCAATCTACCTAGAGAAAAGCTAATTGATGAATTAGCGAATATGAAACAAGAAATATCCGATCTCAATACCATTAAACTTGCCTTTCAAGCGCAAACTGATTTACTCAGAACTTGGGTAACAACGGCTCGAACGGCCTCGAATTCTCTTATCCTTAGATCTTTATCTCAACAAATATTAAAAAGTGCGACTCGGCTAACGAATGCCGAAGCCAGTAGCTTATTTTTACTCAATTTAAATGGTGTTGTTATCGAAAGCGTACTCGCCCGAGGAGCCACAATTTTACCAAAGAAATCTCGTCTGATCGGGCAAGTTTTGGAAAGAGGACTCGCGGGTTGGGTACATCGCAACCGTCAAATTGGTTTGGTTACGGATGCCACCCACGACGATCGCTGGTTAACAATTCCCGACGAACCCTACACCGTTCGGTCTGCGTTGTGCGTCCCCATTTTTCGCGGCAAAACCATGCTCGCGATCGTTACCCTCATGCATTCTCAACCCGCGCATTTTCGCTACGAAGCGGCTAGTTTGATGAAATTGACTGCAGCGCAGGTTTCTTTGGTGCTAGAAAGTGCTTTACTATACGTTGAAAACCAAAATCCGGGAACCCCTTCAACGACTCCCCCGATTGCCACCCTACCCCCTAAAATTCATTCGGTGCCGACGACTAAGGCGATCGTCCAAACCAACGGCAACGGTGGCACACCCACCTCAAAGAATACAGAAGTCCCCATTTCTGAGGGATTTGCTCCCGAGCTCGATCGAATTCCCAAAACCTTTAATTTATCGACCATTGGATTGTATACGATCGTCTGGGATGGAAAATTACTGTATGCCAATCCTCGTTTGGCTCAAATTTTTGATTATTCTTTTGGCGAATTAGTCGAACTCGAATCGCTATTTGGTTTGATTGCTGATGAAGATTACGATGTATTTTCCGAACGAGTGTATCGATGTATCCGCGCTCAAAGCAAACAGATTTTGTGTGAGGTAAAAGGCAAAAAAAAGGGTGGAAATACTATCGACATCGAAATTTACGGGTCGCGAACGAAGTTTTATGGAAAATCGGTAATTATTGGTGCAATTCGAGAACTTTAAGAATCACTCAATCTCATTTTTTTGTGGGAGTTTCGATCGATATTCATTTAGATTCGATATTTGCCTGAATTCGATACCAAATTTGACAGTATTCGTTGTATCCTTCTGAGATAAGCGGTTGATAAGCATCTGGAATTTCACCTCGTGCGACGGCCTCTTGCATAAACGGTTTGGGACCATGAAAATGAACGATCGCCGCTGCTGGATTTTTGCCCCAATAGGGTTTCCAGTTCAAAATTTCCGGTAGCGGAGTCCATCGAGACCTACTCCAGCGATTGCACCACCGTTGGCGGGGAAATCGATAGTAATTTCGATAGGCATCCTGGTCCCAAGTCCCCGCACAAAGCCATTCGAGATTCGATCGAATGTAGCGAGAAAACCCCGGTAGCGTTCGCCCTAAATTACGAGTATTCATCAGCATCACGCCGGTATTCATCGCTCGATAATTGCCAATTTGATGCTCCGCAGAAACGGCAAAATACCGACAGCAAATTTTTTGGAGGATAGGGACGGGATTTTTGAGGAACATGACATCACAATCGGTATACAACACGTACTCATCATCGATACCGCGTTCGGCGAGGATTCTGGGAATATCGACCCGAATAAATGCCCCCGAACCAATGGTATAAATGTTGCGATCGCCTTTTTGCGCGGCTAAAGCTGCGAGATTCTCGGCGAAGCTGCTGCGACAGTATAAGACTTTTCCCCCAATATCCTCGAACCAAGCTGTGAGTTCGTTACTCGTACCGTCAAAGAGTAAATACGGAGCGAGTTCCGTATTTTCAAGGGCTGAAGTGACGGCAACTTGAATCATTCGAGCGTAAAACTCGTAAGTCCCGCAGGCTGAATTCAAGGCAACAAACCATTTCATTCCCTAAATATGAAAAACAAACACGAAAAACCAACATGAAAAAAAAGTCGATCGCACCTGAAACCGAACAGGGGATCGACCTTTATTGTTGTCCAATTATAAGTCCAATGTTTTTGTCAAAACGATTTTGAGTTGGCGGGTTTTTAATAAGCCGGTTGGATAAAGCGGGTATTCGATCGAACGAACCCTTCTTCAGCAGGAATATACAGCCAAGGTCGCCCTTGGGAATCTGCTTTCCAGCCGCCCGATTCGATGACCGTCCCTTGTGCGAAACCCGTCTTAATCGCGGCAGATAGCTCTGCATCGGCACGGCAGTTCAAACCGCTGGGGGCAACCACCACCCAGGGCCAGACGCGACCTTCGTAGTAATCGCCATTGTAATCGGGCATCGGACCCGCAACGGGAGGATTCGGGGGAGTGGGAGTGTGGGTTTCTCCACCGCCACCGCTACCATAGGGGGTGGGTTCCCGAGTTTCTTTGAGGTTAATCGACATCCGCCGGGGGGGACTATCTTGACCTTGAAACCAATAGACCGGAAAGGTGATTTGATATTCTTCGTTGTCGGAAGAATCGAGATCGACTTTATCGATATATTGGTAAGTTCCACCGGCAATTAGGTATAAGGCTTTTGAAGTTAGTTTCATCCAAGCCATAAAATTTTACTTTCCCAAGAATTGATAATCTAAAACTTAAGGTAAACTCGACCTGAGATAATTTTGAGTTTATACATAAAGACTTTAGATTCGCGCCGAATGGAAATTATTTGAAACCCTCGCAACAGTGGGGAGCGAGAAATTGGGAATCGGGCATCGGGAATCGTTTGAAAGAAATAACGACGAGCTCGGGAGTTTGTTGGGTAAGCAGTTTTTCGCACTGGGATTGAACTGTTTCACGAACCATCGAACTACCCACCGATCTCGACTCGTTTTATCTTGATTAAAAGTGTGATGCAATGGGCGATCGAAATATTTTTAATATTTTTATAGTGCTTTTGGCTCAAGGTCGATCCCAGCGGGATTAGTGGGCAGTCTATCTGGTGAAAGTTAGACTTTGATACCAGTGATTGCACTGCCTAACCTACAAATTTAGAATTGGGGTATATAACGCGCGAAAATGGCTGTGATTTGGCAACAATCGAATTTCATATTCATGATATGAGAACATTTTCTCGAGCAAACTTTCCCAGCTTTCCAGATCGAAGAACGGCGATCGAATCTTGAAGAGAGTCAAACCAACATCCCAATAAAAACCCAAGTAAAATGCGATCGAGAAATTATAACTTTCGGATAACTTCTATCGATCGCATTCAATTCGATACGGTTATTGTCTGTCATTTTGAGTGGGTTGAGCGTGAAGGGTTTTGTGGATTAACCCCCCTCAACCCAGAAATAATCTCACCTCAAACTCCAGCATCTGGAGTCCAGTTCGCCCAATCTTGAGGCTTCAAGAACGTATCGTATAATTCAGCTTCTCGGCTTCCGGGTTCCGGTTCGTAGCCGTATTCCCAGCGCACCAGGGGCGGTAGGGACATGAGAATCGATTCCGTACGTCCGTTGGTTTGCAGACCGAAAATCGTACCGCGATCGTACACCAGATTGAACTCCACGTAGCGACCCCGACGGTACAGCTGGAAGTTGCGTTCCCGTTCGCCGTACTCGAGATCCTTGCGCCGGCGGGCAATGGGTTCGTAAGCGGGGATAAACGCCCGTCCGCATTCTTGAACGAAGGCAAATAACTCTTCCCAACTTCGGGGAGTGGGGGCACCGATTTCCCGGCTGTAGTTGGCTGCCGGACCGTCGAGATGGGGACCGCGATAGAGTTCGCCGCGACCATCTTGGTAATCGAAGAACAGACCGCCCACGCCGCGCGTCTCTTGGCGGTGTTTCAAATAGAAATACTCATCGCACCAGCGCTTGAATACCGAATAATATTCGCTGTGGTGATTATCGCAGGCTTGCTGGAAGGTGCGGTGGAAGTGGGAGGCATCCTCGGCGAAGGGGTAGTAGGGGGTCAAATCCGCGCCGCCGCCGAACCACCACACCGGTCCCGCTTCAAAATAGCGGTAGTTGAGGTGAACCGTGGGGATGTACGGGCTGCGAGGATGCAGAACCATCGAGGTTCCCGTGGCGTAGAAGCCGTGACCTTCTGCTTCGGGACGCTGCTTGAGAATGGAGGGAGGCAAGCGATCTCCGAAAACTTCAGAAAAGTTAACACCGCCCTGCTCGAAGATCGTTCCTTCGCTCATCACCCGAGAACGACCGCCACCACCGCCGGGACGTTCCCAAGCATCTTCCCGAAAGCGCCCCGTACCGTCTAAGGCCTCGAGAGACTGACAAATCTCATCCTGGAGTTGCTGCATAAACTGGCTGACCCGTTGCTTCGAGTCATCCGGGGGGAGAGAAGGAGCGGTTTGTACGGGGGGTGTCGAAGTAGCAGTCATGCGGTTTTTATCTAATTTGTATCTAAACTTTGAAGAATGTTTGAATCGTGTTGGAATTACGGGCGATTCAATGAAAGGATTGAGAATTTGAAGGCAGCGATCGATGTTTGAATCGGTTTTGTAACAATCGAGCGATCGCTCAGTCAGCGGGGCAGACGCAAAATACGATGTAAAGATCGAAAATCAGACAAAAAACGAAGCAGTCTGCAACCTTTTCTCCTTCTTCCTCAGTCGATCGTGACTGGATACCCATTGAAGGTAACAGTCTTAACAATCATAGGAGAGTTCCACAACGTTTCTATAGGACTTAAAGAATGTACATCTTTCCCAACAAAACGATACATTTGATACAATTGCCATTTAACCGCGATCGCCCTTTCAGCATCACAGAATACCATGTCTAAGACCCTCGATTCCGCCTCTGTTTTAGAAGTCCTGCGACCGGTGCAAGATCCCGAACTCCAAAAAAGCTTGGTGGAACTGAACATGATTCGCAACGTGAAGGTAGACGCGGGGAATGTCAGCTTTACCCTCGTCCTGACGACCCCCGCCTGCCCCCTGCGGCAGTTCATCGTCGAAGAATGCGAAGGGGCAATTAAAACGTTGCCGGGGGTGGAAAGCGTCGAGGTAGAAGTGACGGCTGAAACCCCGCAACAAGCGCCCCTGCCCGATCGTCAAGGCATCGATGGGGTAAAAAATATCATCGCCATCTCTAGCGGCAAAGGGGGCGTGGGGAAAAGCAGCGTCTCAGTCAACGTCGCTGTCGCCCTCGCTGCCACCGGGGCGAAAGTGGGGCTTCTGGATGCGGATATCTACGGTCCCAATACCCCCAACATGATGGGGTTGGGAGATGCAAAAGTGATGGTGCGCCAGGGGGAAAACGGTCAAGAAGTTCTCGAACCAGCGTTTAACTACGGCGTAAAGCTGGTTTCGATGGCATTTCTGATCGATAAAGACCAACCGGTGGTGTGGCGCGGACCCATGCTTAACGGGGTGATTCGCCAATTTCTCTACCAGGTGCAGTGGGGCGAGTTAGACTATTTGATCGTGGATATGCCCCCCGGAACCGGAGACGCGCAACTGACTCTCGCCCAAGCGGTTCCCATGGCCGGGGCGGTTATCGTCACCACGCCGCAAACCGTTGCCCTGCTCGATTCGCGCAAGGGTTTGAAAATGTTCCAACAGTTGGGAGTTCCCGTGTTAGGAATCGTGGAAAATATGAGCTATTTTATTCCCCCGGATTTAAGCGATCGCCAATATGATATTTTTGGATCGGGCGGTGGCGAAAAAACCGCAAGCGAACTGGGTGTAGCACTATTGGGTCGGGTTCCCCTAGAAATCCCCCTGCGAGAGGGCGGCGATGAAGGCGTACCCATTGTCGTTTCTAACCCCGATTCTGCATCGGCTCGAGAGCTCAAGGCGATCGCCGAGCGTATTGCCGGAAAAGCATCTGTTGTCGCGATCGCGGGTCGGTTGTAGGTACTGCGAGATCGCTGAAGATACGGGTATTGGTAAGCAGAGGGGGCAAAGGAGGCAGAGGGAGCAGGGGAGGAAAGACCCCGGTAAATGAAACAATTGTGCACTGCCATAGATTAAATCCTTGCAATCGACAAATTGACGACCAAATTACATCGAAAAACCCATTAACATCGAGAAATCGAGAAAATCGAGCCGATCGAGAACTGCTATCTAACATCGGGATTCGGTATATGGCGTATTGTGTATGAAGGTGAATGAAGCGTTGGAGATCGTCCGTCCGAGCAGCATCTCGATCTCGAAATCGTTACCATCAATGAAAATTCCCTATGTTTCGCAATCCTTTGATTCGCGTTCGCTGGCGTTACTGGTTTCACGCATGGCAGCAGATTGACTGGCTGTTACTGGTATTGCCGGTGATTTTAACGGTATTTGCCGGGATCGTGATCCGCAGTACCCAACTGAATTTAGACTCGATTCCCTGGTGGCAGCATTGGCTAATGGGGGCCGTCGGGACGGTGGGGGCAATGGCGATCGCGCGCTGGCGTTACGAAAACCTGATTCAGTGGAAGTGGGCCATCTACGCCATTACCAACCTCTCCCTGATTGCCGTGATTGCTATCGGGACAGAAGGGTTGGGGGCACAGCGGTGGATTACCATTGGTGGGTTCAACCTCCAACCCTCGGAATTTGCCAAACTGGGGATGATTATTACCCTGGCGGCGATGTTGGAGTCGAAACCTGCGTCTACCCTGCCGGTCGTCATCCGCACCCTGGCCGTTTCCGCCATCCCCTGGGGTTTAGTATTTTTACAGCCAGATCTGGGAACCTCCCTCGTGTTTGGGGCGATTACCATGGGGATGCTGTACTGGGCGAATACCAACCCCGGCTGGTTGGTGTTGCTGGTGTCTCCCCTCGTGTCGGCGATACTCTTTAGTACCCTATTTCCGGTGTGGTGCCTGTGGGTGCTGTTGATGGGGGTTGTGGCGTGGATGACCCTTCCCGGACGCTGGATTTCCACGATTACCGCCGTAGCGGTGAATATCGGCTTCGGCAAATTGGGGCAAGTGTTTTGGGGCTTGCTCAAAGACTATCAAAAAGACCGGATCGTGTTGTTTCTCGATCCCGATAAAGATCCCCTCGGCGGCGGCTATCACCTGATTCAGTCGCGGATTGCGATCGGGGCCGGAGAACTGTGGGGACGAGGTTTGCATCAAGGGACGCAGACCCAGGGTGGATTCATCCCCGAACAGCATACGGACTTTATTTTCTCCGCCATTGGGGAAGAGTTGGGATTTGTCGGCTGTATCGTGGTGGTGTTTGCCTTTTGGTTGATTTGTCTGCGATTGGTGGCGATCGCCCAAAACGCCAAAGATAACTTCGGTTCCCTCTTAGCCATCGGCGTGTTATCGATGCTGGTGTTTCAGACCGTGGTGAATATTAGCATGACCATCGGACTCGCCCCGGTGACGGGAATTCCCCTACCCTGGTTGAGTTACGGGAAGTCGGCGCTGCTGACCAATTTTATCGCGATCGGATTAGTGGAATCGGTGGTGAATCACCGACAGCGATTGAAGTTTTAGAGACGGTTATCGATCGTGTGTGCCGCGGGTATGGGGTGTGGGGCGATCGGGTGTGGGCAATAGAAAAGCATCATCGTCGATTCTGGTGAATCCGAATTGGAGTATCCTATCGAATACCTTCAT
This sequence comes from Zarconia sp., assembly GCF_057467645.1. Taxonomy (NCBI): domain Bacteria; kingdom Bacillati; phylum Cyanobacteriota; class Cyanophyceae; order Oscillatoriales; genus Zarconia; species Zarconia sp. The sequence continues at coordinate 61,371 of NZ_JBRJXU010000162.1, read as the reverse complement.
CTCAAGGAGCTCGAATCGCTCTTTTCCATCCACCTCCAAATAGTGGAATTTCAATCCCACGGGTCATTACCGCGACTCTGCTTAACCCGCGCTTCACGTTAACTTGTCTCAATAGCGCCATAACTGAACGCCAGTTCGGGTTAAGGATTGTCCAGAGGTGTAGCGGTGAGATGGATTCGGGTCACCTGTGGAAAGTGCTCTTTCCTCATTGGAGAAAATTGGTCAACGGAGGCAGTTCGATGAGATTCCATTCCCCCGACACCCCACACCCCATCCTCTCCGGAAACTGTTATCGCGCGCCTGACGTTAACAAATTACACCTCCCAGTCTGAACCCGGTTGGCAAGGATGTCTCTCAAATCGAAGGAGATCGCGAAAAAATACGCCAGAGTGCCACAGCTAAATTGAAGATCGGGTCTACGAATCGTTAAGATAAGACTGACTCAGGAGACAAGTGAATGGTTAACTTTGGATTTGGACTTGCTGGCTTTATCGGTCTGGCCCTGGTTGCCGCCGGTGTAGGATTATACGTTCTGCGCTCCCTACGTCCGACCCTCGCTCGCGACCACGATATTTTCTTTGCAGCCGTCGCCTTGCTGTGTGGCGGTATTTTGATGTTTCAAGGCTGGCGGCTCGATCCGATCTTGCTGTTCGGTCAATTTTTGATGACTGGTTCGGCGGCGTTCTTTGCCGTGGAGAGTATCCGGTTGCGGGGCATCGTCACCCAACAGGCAAAGCGCAATAGTCCGATCGTTGATGACGAGCGATCGGTGAGTTCGAACTATCAAGCCTACGACTACGAACCCTACGAAGCCGAACTCGAAGAAATCGAACCGGCGCGGGAGTATCCCCCCAAACGAACCGATCGCTACATTCCCGGTAGCCGCGACAGTCGCCGTCCCGCTCGAGAGGCTTACAGCCGCGATCCCTACGCCACTGAAAGCGATCGCCGCCGTTCCCCCAGCCGCAGTGCCAGCGGCGCTTCTCGACCCGCACCGGGAGGCAAGAAACGCACCCGTCCGTCTCGCCCTTCCGAATCGACCCGTCGGGCAGCCAGTTCCTACGATGGTTGGGAAGAACCGGGATATGCCGACGATCGCTCCTTCGAGCGCGCTTCCTCCCGTTCCCGTTCCACCCGGTCTAGCAACGGTCGTCCCTCATCGAGTCCGAAGCGATCGCGCCCCTCATCCGATTCCTACGCTTCTCCCACTCGCGATTTGAGAGTCGATGCCACTCCGGTGGACTACACCGATTACGATCGCCCCAGTTCCTCTCGTAGCGGTGGAGATTACGATGGTAGTTCCAGGGATTATGGCGATGGCAATTCGTCGAGTTCGAGTCGCGGTGGAGCCTCTAGTGGCTACGACGACTATTCCGCGTCCTCCTATTCGAGTTATTCCCTCAATGATGACGACACGGGAACCTCCTCGACGGACTACACCCAATACCCTTACTCCAAACCGCCAACGGCCAAACCGAAAAAAGATTTAGACCTGAAGTCACCGCCATCGGGTTACGACGATTATTCTTCAGCCGACTATGGCGATGAAGACGAGAATTCCACCGATCGCTACGATCGCTACTAAACTCCTGCACAAAAGGGGTAAGTGGGGGAGGACGCAGGAGATCGATACTTGACTTGGGCATAGAAATCGAGCGTATTTTTGATTTCCCTGCCAATGTCTATGGAGTTTCTCCCAAAGAATTCCCCAATTGTAGGGTACTTGTCTCCATGGCACTTTGAGAGTTGTCATACCCGTTGTGGATTCTTGTGGAAGATTTGCAGACAATAAATGAAAGACCGATCGCCGAATGTCGAAATCAGCCCAAATGCCACTTCTACGTCTATCCCCGATCGCCGTAAGTTTACTTGCCATCGGACTAACCTTTAGTTCGCTCTCTGGAACTCTTCCCTTCACGAATCTTCCAGCTATTGCTCAAGATGAGGATGAAGAAACCAATATCCGAGTCTACGAACAAGCCAGTCCCGCTGTCGTCGCCATCAATGCGGCTGGTGCCACGGGAAGTGGAAGCATCATCTCCGACGATGGGTTGATTTTGACCAACGCTCACGTCGTTGCCAATGCCGGGGATACGGTCACCGTAACCCTTGCTGACGGTCGCGAGTTTACCGGTGAAGTCATCGCCTTCGATCCCAATGGGTTAGATCTCGCAGCGGTGAGAATTGCCGATGTTGAGGATTTACCCACCATCCCCATGGCCGATCTCGATTCCGTGCGCGTCGGTCAGCGTGCCTTTGCCATCGGCAGTCCGTTCGGCTTGCAAAATACCTTTACGATTGGCATTGTCAGCCGTCTCGACCCCGAACGGGGCACGATCCAAACCGATGCCGCCATCAATCCTGGGAACTCCGGCGGTCCGCTACTCAATTCCCAAGGGGAGTTGATAGGCGTGAATACGTCGATTTTCAGTCCGGGGTTTAATGCGGGCAATATCGGCATCGGATTTGCGATTGCTATCGATCGCATCGAACCGTTCCTCGCTTCCGTTGAAGATGGAAGCGCCCCCCGCGTTGCCCAAAATCCCCCCGTACCGGGCACTACCCAGCCGCCGCAATCGATCGCCCTCAACGACCCCCCCATCGACGGCAGCCTCGATCGCGGTGACAACGTGCTGCCGATGGATAACAGCTTTTTCGATACCTACACCTTTGAGGGGAAAGCTGGCGATCGAATTTCCATTGAAATGCACAGTGGAGAAATCGACCCCTATCTAATTTTGCTCGGACCTGGCGGTCGGGAACTGGCGCAAGATGACGATGGCGGTGGCGGAACCGATGCCAAAATCGTCGTCCGGTTGCCCGAATCGGGAACCTATACCCTGATTGCGAACTCCTACGGTGGGGATGAATCGGGAACCTATCGCTTGGAGGTGAAGACGGTCACCGCCGGCCGCCAAAGCGGTATCCCCAAACCCCAAGCACCTGGGGGAACGGGGAGGACGATCCTCCTCGAACGCGGGGCACTCGAAGAAGGAGACACGATGTTGCCCAACGATAATAGCTTCTTCGATCTGCATTCTTTTGAAGGTCGTGCGGGTCAGACGGTCACGATTACCCTAGAAAGCGACGAGTTCGACACGTATTTGGTGTTGTTGGATGCCCAAGGAGGGGCGATCGAACAAAATGACGATGCTCGCGAGGGAAACACCAATTCCATGCTGCGGGTGACACTGCCCAGTAGCGGCACCTATCGGGTGGTGGTGAATTCCTACGACAATACCGGGAACGGTCGGTATACGCTAACAGTTCGGTAGGGGAGACAAGGGAGACAAGGGAGACAAGGGAGACAAGGAAGACAAGGGAGACAAGGAAGACAAGAGGGAATAACAGATTTTTCATTGTCAATTGTCCATTAACTCTCCTGTACCTCCTGGAGCCTCCTCTGCTAACCTTGACGAGTGTCTTAATTGATGTGGCGGTGGCTATAACTACGCTTCTGGCTCGATCCCAGCTGCTCGTAGTTGGGCGGCGAGTTGTTCGGCGCGTTGGCGTTCGGTTTCGGCACGTTGGCGTTCGGTTTCAGCACGCTGGCGTTCGGCTGCCACTCGCTCTTCACCCCACAACAGCAAATTCCCCTCTTCATCCCACCACCGCAGCCAGTAGCCTTGACGGTTTTCGCGAGTGCCTTGCCAAACCCCCAGAAAAAGCTGCATTTCCGGTATCCAGAAGCGCTCGTTTTCGTTGGCGGATTCCAAACGATATCGCTTAGTTTCGCCGAGACGATAGAGTTCTAATGCCCCCGCTTCAACATCGAATATCCCGTAATTGGGCACTTGCAAAATCCGTTCGTAGAAGAAAAATTTCCCCGGCGGATAGGTTTCCTTGACGGAATACTCGCCACCGTCGGTTTCCGAGAGAAACTCCAGGACGATTGCTGGAATTTCCCCCTGAAGGCGAGGAGTGTAGCTGCGAACCACCTCCTCTCGGGGAACGGTGATGTGGGAGATATAGGCCCAATCTGGGGCTTTGACGACAAATTTGCCGTCGAGGGTGGCGCAAATGCCGTAGTTGGTGGACGTCAGGGCGGTTTCGGGCAGTTTTCCGGCAAGCTGCAAGCTTTCGGTTAAAGCCGCAGCCAGGGCGGGTTGGTTGATATTATCCACAGGGTCGTCGGGCAGTACGAAATCATCGGGTAACTTTTCCCAGGTGATGTTGCGATCGGGGGAGGTGGCTAACATGACGATTTGCGTGTCGGCACTCAATATTCACTAATTTATCGCAACTTTACTCGATCGCCCCTAAAGCCTCTTCCAAGTCAGCTAAAACCCGCTGGCAGAGTTGTCGTTGATGGTGCGCGGGGGTATTCGTGGGTGGAGCAGTTTCTGGGGGCAGTTGCGTCACGGCTTCGGATGCGGCTTCGTACTCGCCGAGGGTGGCAAAGGCATCGCGGCTGAAGCATTCTAAGTATTCCCCGGCGGCGGTTTCGCAGAGTTGAGCGATTTCGCCGTCGGTGGGTGCACTCTTCGATTGAGCTCGATCGCGATCGAGCAGTTTTTTGAGAACGTAAGTCGTCCCACCAGCAACCGCCGCACCGGGTAACCCCCCAAAAATAAATCCAAATCCCGTCGCTGCAGCGACCGTAGAAGGCTCGCTAGAAGAGGTAGATGAGGGGGAACTTGCAGTCGCTTTAGGAGGCGCTGGCGGGTCGCTGGGGAAGGGGAGAGAGAGTTTACCGGGATGGGGATGTCCGAAGAATTCGCAGGCGCGATCGACACATTCATCGATCGCCTGTTGGTATTTTCGCACGGTGGGTTTAAAGACCTCGGCTTCCCAACGGTAAAACCGATCTTGCTCGATGGCAGCAGCGAGTTCCCCTCGATAGCGATCGACCAATTTGGGGGCGTACAGCCAACCTTGGAAATCCGAGAGACTCGCTTGCAGGCTTTGTTGCAGCAGTTTTTGAGCTTTTTGCTGAATGGCTCGTTTGCCGTGATGCTTCTGCTCGCTGGCGGCAATTTCCCCATCAAGGGTAGCGATTTTGGCTTGCAGTTCGGGTTTAATGCGATCGACGATCGCCCGCCAGCGAGAAACGCGATTCTCGGTTTTGGTTGTCCCGTTGGAAAGTTGCGTCGAGACGATATGTTGCAGTGCCGATTCAAAGGCTGGAAGTCCCGTCTCCTGGGCAGCGGCGGCGTTCCCCTTCAAGCGGGCGCGCAAGGCGGGGAGGGCATCAACGCGGTAGAGGTTGCTAATCCCAGCCGGCAGTTGCGATCGAAAGCTTTCGGCAACGAAACAGAGGCGGTTAAAGACTTTTTTGCGATCGCCCGGTTCCATTAAATTGAGGAAATTGACAGCAAATACGACCGTGGTAATATTGCGATCGAGCAGCCAATCTCGCAGGTTTTCCCGCTCTCCCAAGGTCATCAACTGCCGCCCGTCGAGAACCTGCACCACCAAATCTGCGCCTAAGAGGCGATCGCGAACTAAGTCATCTTGTTGGCTGCGATCGTTCGTTCCAGGTAAATCCAGAAATTCTACGCCAGTTTTGAGGAACGGATGGCAACAACACACGTCCACCGATTCCACATCCTCTCGCATTCGGCGGCGATCGTCGAGAATGGCGTACTCTTTTAAAATCTCGATACCATCCTCTTGAATTTGTCTGCCATTTTTGAGGGTAATTTTTGTCGTCAATTGCTCCCCAGAACAGACGCGAATCGCTGCCCCCGTGGTGGGAATCAAATCGATGGGTAACGTTCGCTGCCCCAGCATGGCGTTGAGAAGCGTCGATTTACCGTAGTTGAACGGACCAAAAACCGCAATTTGAAAATTGTCTGACGAATGAGAGGTATCCGCTGCCTCTGCCATCGCCCGCACATCTTGCGACAGCGACGAGGTGTCGTCCAATTCCAGAACGCCGAGTGCAGTTTGAAGGTGATGGATGAGGTTTTGAGAACGATCCGGCATTGAGATTGTCAGTGGGTAGGTATCTAAGGGAATGGGGAATGGGGCTTCGGGAGAATTGGGGGCAGGGGGAGAGTTAATTGAAAATTGAAAATTGACAATTGAAATGAAAAATCTGTTATTCTCCCTTGTCTTCCTCCCCGCGTCTCCCCCTCTCCTCCTCTCCCCATCTCCCTCTCACGACTAATATAAATGTTTACCCAAAATCAACTCGCTCGTGCCAGGAAACCTCGATAAATCCCGTCGAGTTGCTCGACTTGGGAACGAACCTCAGTTTCCCATTGTTGTAAACGATCGACTTCGCCATCGCGATCGATTTGATGGGATTCTTTCCGCTCGAGTAAATTATCGAGTTCGGCTTTGCGCGAAGCCATATCACTATCGATGCGCCCGATAACTTCTCGTTCGTAATCCTCAAAACCGGCGATGACGATATCGTAAATCCCCTGCTGTTGTTCTCGGGCGAGTTGCGGCAGATATTTGACAAACTCTTTTTTGGTGGCGCGAATCAACTCTTGACGGGCTTTATCCACTTGAAACGCGCCGACTCCCAAACCGAGTAGGGGAATGCCCCAAATACCAATCGAAGCCAACAAACCTCCGGAAAAAATGAGTAAAAAGCTGCTAATCCCAATCACACCTAAATAATTGACGAGGATATTTTTCCAATCGAAACCCGCCCCGGCGAGTACCACGCCAGCGACATTTCCCGATGCGAGAGAAACGAAACCCATCGCCCAGTTTGCCCATCCGGGGGTGGTGTTTTCATCTTCAAGGTTGCGATCGACGCGAACATTTTTCCCGATGGATTTTTCGGAGATGGAATCGACAATTTTGGCATACTGAGTACCGTAACTTTGGGCACGTTGCGCCAACCCAGAAAAGGCTGCGTTTAAGTCCCGTTCTGCACTGCGTTCCCAGGCGAGAACTTTCTCGTTTATATACCGCTCGAAAGCCCGTTGGAATTGAGTTTTAAACTCGTCCCTTTTTCCTTGACTGAGAGCATCGAGAAACTTCAAATCGGGTTGGTAGCGAACGAAGTCCGTTTCAAAGGTTTTGCCCAGGTCTAAAATGTACGATCGAAAAGACTCGGAAATCGCTTTGGCTTGACAATCGCGAGTTTGGTGAATTTCGGCTTGGAAGCGATCGCGAATCTCTTTGAGTCGATCGAATTCTGGTTGAGTGGATTGAATTTGCTGCTTCAATTCTTCTACATTGCGATCTAATAATGGAATGCGACGGGCGATCGCTTCTTGGAGGCGAGAATGGGCTTGGTGACCTAAGGTGCGTGCCTGACGCAGTTCGGCAACGGCGCGTTCTTGGGTTAAAAAATGATCGATCGCGTTTGATAAAGCCGGTAAACCGGTTCCTTCCAGGGGGCGATCGGGAAATTTGAGCTGCTGGCGCAATGCATTTAATGCCGACACTTCAAAAACGCGATTGTCATAACGGTTTTGCCCTTCAATCTGACAGTATGGCGCTAAATTAGTTTGAAATACTGTCCGAATTTTAGCTTCTGCCTCTTTGAGTTCTTCTGGGTCATTTAAATCGACAGCCGCTTTGCGAATTTTATCCCAAAAATTGAGAATAAAAAATACCGTTAATCCTCGCTCTTTGATATAATTATCTAAATAGCGACGCTCATCGAGAGTTAGCGGTTGAGTTGCATCGAGAACGAACAGAACTGCGTGGCATTTATTGAGATAGCCGAGAGTGAGTTGATTTCGCGCTTCTGTATCGTTAAGACCGGGAGTATCGATAATTTCAATCCCTTTTTTCAACAGTGGTAAAGGATATTCAATCACTGCGTAGTCTACTTCGGGAAAGGCAAGCTGGTTGCGGGCTGCGAGAGTCTTGGCTTCGTCTGGATCGATGGTGTACTCTCGGGCAAAGGTTTTAATATCAAGTTTTTGAGGGGGTCGATCGTTCTTGAAAAAGAGGGTAACTTGCTTTTCGGTTCCGTAGCGCAAGATGGTTAGAATGGCCGTGCAGGGATTGACATCGCTGGGTAAAAGTTTGTCACCGAGTAATGCATTGAGCAGCGTACTTTTTCCGCGCTTTAAGTCTCCCAATACCAGTAAGCGGAAAACCCCATTTTTTAAGTTTTCGCTTGCCATTTTGCAGTCGGCAATTTCTGTATCCAGTTCAAATTTTCCCGATCGCGTTTCTCCTGCCTCTTCTCCTCGCTCGATCGTTTTTGCAATGTGGCTGAGTCGATCGGCAATTTCCCATCGAGTTTGAGAAAATCGATCGAGATTATCGATAAACGAATCAGTTTTAACTTGACTACCCATTCAAATGACTCTCTATGAATTTACTTGTTTTTTTGGGTAGATGCACCGTAAGTTATCAAATCTTGAGTTCGATGGTTGACTCAATTTTCCGAAGAAGCTTGTGCGCCAACGCTCATCAAATGCTGACGAACTAAATGCTCGAATTGATACAGATAGGCTGCCGTACAAATGCGAACGAGATTGGTCACTTTAAAAAACTCTTTTAGCTCGTCCCACGTACCGAAAACATTATGAAAAAGAGGATAAGACAGCGAACTGAAAGACGGAACGAAAAGAAACTGAAACAAGCTCCCCACGAGGGTAATCAGCGCAATCGTCTGCCAGCCAAAAAAACCTTCCCACCAACTCATCAAACTGGGAAAAACACCCCGTGTCGGATTCACTTCGGGGATGCGAGTTTCGGGAAACCAGCGATCGAAAACGCCGTGGAGTAAATGGTGAGTTACGGCTATCGCCACAATTGGCGATAGCAGCGCCGCGCCGTAAAGAACGAGTCTTAAATTGGGGACGATCTGAGCGAGGGAATCCCCCAAACTCATGATAATTTTGACAATTTCAGAGATTCCCCGCATCAACAGGACGAGTAGAACCGCACTCATCCAGGAGTTGGCAGAGGGAAGCCATTTCGGCCAGGTTTTCATAATATTGAACCTACGATGGTTTTTAGATGTCAACCGGTAAAAAGGGGTAACTCACCGTCGATGGAATGGGTGAGGTAATAGCGGACGGAGATCGAACAATAGATCTGCCATGAAGTTATCAGTACTTTTTAGCTCGATTATGCAGAAACCACTTTTTTGTTACTTTCTGTCATCATCTGTTGCCTTAAGAAGATCGATCGCCTTCAACAAACAGCTTGTAACCCACCCATGCCACTCCGCCAACGAGAATTACAGTGGTCAGCCAAGCAGCAATTTTAATACTGACGATCACCGCGATCGTAATGCCGCAAAACTGAGCGATGTTCGTCAGTTTTTTCGACCACCGCTTTAGTTTCCCTTCCGGTTTCTCGTGTTTTTCGGTCTCGTAATAGGGTGGATCGCTGGATTTATTCAGTTCGTCTTCGAGTTCTTTGAGACGAATGGCTTGTTCTCTTTCGCGCAGTTCTCGTTCTTTTCGTTCGAGTTCTCGTTCTCGATCTTCGGGTGTTGCCATCGTTTTTCCTCCTTGATGCTGAGATGCGCTGACAATTTGTTGTCAATATAACAAGTCTTTTTTATGCGATCGATGGGAGAGTTGGGGTAAACCTCGTGTGGTTGAACACATCGAACAGGGTAGTGCTCCTGTGTCTACCCCGTTCGATTCTTGAAAGTTCTTAACGATCGCCTTTTTGGTGTGGAGGATTGTCGGAAAGTGGAGATGCGATCGGGTTTACATCTGTGTGTCCACTAAGTCACAACTCAGTCAGACTTGAGTACCTTTCGACTTAAAGCCATGTACCAATTAGTAAATGTTGGCAGGTGAGTACTACAAAGACGTTTGGGGTCAATGTCAACCTCGTAAGCTAAGTTGATAAATGGTGGAAACATTGATAATACACCCGTAAGTTTGGCCGAATCTGATTTTCCGGGTTTACTCACTTCAAGATAAATTTTCTGCAAAAGTTCCAGCACTTCAGGAGGATACTGACTGCTAGTTTGGAGTTTTTCGACTTGCTCGACGAATTCTGCCACTACAACTTCTGCTTCTTGCTCAGGGATCTGCATCTGAGTTGCCCGTGCAGCTAGAATCTCCCAGTATTCTTTTTCATAAGGAAGCATCTCTTCACGTAGCTTCTGAATACTTAACATGATACGAGCTTTATCCTCAAAGGGGGCAATACTTTTTGCTTCCTCTCGATCAGCTATTTGCTGGCTAAGAAGATTTATATTTTTTTCAACTGCTCGAAGGCGATCGTTAAACATTTGGTTAGACTCTGTAGGCGACTTAATAGATGGACTAGATTTTGAGTTAGGTAGTTCTGCTGAGTTAGTTTTGGCTCGTGCTTTTGTATTTTTACGTATTTTAGGCTCAGGTTTATCGACTGACTTTGCTTCTACAGGAATTGTTCGATCGTTGTTCTGAACACCAAAGATATCCAGCCAATCTTCAGTAGATATAGCATTTTCAATTACTTCTACAGCTAAATTATCAATAGTATTTTTAACTAATTGAAGTTTTTCAGTCAATTTTTTACTAATCCGCTCTTCAATAGTCCCTGTCATCCAAAAGCTGTAGATAGTTACACCATGTATTTGACCAATTCGGTGAGTTCTATCCTCCGCGTTATTCATCTTAGCTGGATTCCAGGGATGATCGAAGTGAATAACATATGTGGCTTCAGTAAGTGTTATGCCATAACCAGCAGTATCAATCGTTGCAAGAAATACTGTAATATCTGGGTTGCTGCGAAAATCACTGACTGCTTGATTTTTTTGCTGTTTAGAAAGCTGACCTGTATACAAAACATATTGAATTTCATGACGATCGAATAATTTTGCAATTTTATCAGTGCCTTCTTTTTTATACTGTGAGAATACTAAAACTTTTTGATTATTCTCGGAAATAACTTCTATATATTCGAGCAAACGCTCTGTTTTAGGACTTTCTAACTTTTCTGTGGCAAAGTTACAAATTTGCTTTAATTCTACCAGTAGTGCAAAGATATGTTTTTGAACTTGAGCCGTTGTCTCCACACCTAAAGATGTTTCAATTTTACGCTGTCCAGCTTCTAGTGCTCGGTTGTAATCTGCTTGTTGATTTCGATCTAGTTCTAGCCAGTCTTCTTGTCGAACTTTATCAGGAAGATCCTGCAAAACATCCTGCTTTAATCTACGTAGCATATAGGGTTCGATAGAATTTTTTACAGTTTCAGGAGAATACTCAACTCCACCTCTGAATAAACTGGGATGTATGAAAGCAAATAAGGATTTTACATCATCTATTTTATTTTCAATTGGCGTTCCTGTCAGTGCCCAACGATACTCTGATTGTAAAGAACGAATAGCTTTTGAGGTTTTAGTTTCGCTATTTTTTATTTTTTGTGCTTCATCTATAACTATACAATCAAACTTTTTATGTTCGGGTAAAAGATTATTTTTTAGATCTCCACGAAGTGTTGCATATGTTGTAATATAAATATGGAATGGGCATTCCCAAGCTATTTTTCGCTGCTTTCGATTTCCACCATGCATAACAGTAACTTCAAGCTCTGAAGCCCAATGATAAAAATGTCCACTCCATCCTTCAGACTTTCCAGTTTCAAGCGTTAAATTAATACTACCAATGACCGCCGGTGGACATACAAGTAATGCAGAACGAATCTTACCTTGACGAAATAGCAAACGTAAAGCATTCACTGCTTGAACTGTCTTTCCAGTCCCCATTTCATCCGCTAGTAAAGCATATGGTCGATCTACCAACCAACTAATTCCCTGTTGCTGATAACCACGAAGCTCACAATAAAAATCTAACTCTTGGGGAAACTCTAGTGAGAGGGGAGGTAATAAAATGGGCTTTAAAATATCCCATTCACTAGGTACTTGGGTTGGAATTTTGTCTTGATTTATCTTACGTCTTGCAACATTTAAATTTTCGTTATCGTGATCTTTATCTAGAACTTGACCAAAATACTGTCCAAGAATTTCTGGAACGGTCAACAAATCGAATAAATCTTTAAATATTTTAGGAATAAATGTATCAATGCGATCGTATTTAAAAGTTTTAGTTTTCCCTGGTAATTTAAAGTAATTTTTCGAGATATCTACTCTTTCTAAAAACCAATCAGTAAAATTAATAACTGATGGTTTTAAAATATCAATATTAGATAAATCTAATTTTTTAGGAACACATAAAAAATCTTGAATTTCAAAAATATTAGAATACTCAAATAGAAGATTTTTGGATAGTTTAGTTTTAGCAAGGGTTAAGCAAATATTATCTGAAATCGAAAGAGCGGATAATCGAAAACTTTTTCGATAAACAATTGCAGTTTGTGTCTTCCAACTTGAAATTAAGTAAATCTTTGGCGGTTTAACACCTGAGGCGGAACGAGTAATAAGTTTTGCAATGCTTCGGATCGGAAACATAGATGTTAACTGTCACCTAATTTACGCTCGTGTATATCGGTACATGCACTTTTCAGACGCTCAAATGGTTCTATTAAATTCCTCTTGGTGAAAATGTCTTGTAATATGTGCGTTATCTCTTCTAATTCTTGCTCTAATTGAAGATTAGTTGCAATTTTCACTGTAGAGTCGGGCAAATTCAGTTGTTGAGTAGCTATGCCTTTTTGAAAATTAGGCTCATCTTCTTTCAACATGAGAATCGTCGGAATTTCTTGCTTTTTATTCATTCCTAAAAATAAATGATTCTGAGTAATCACTACGTCTGGAGTCTGTTCTAAAGAATCTAATAAAGGTAAGCCAATTAGCTCAACGGATATATGCTCATCCAATAGTTCGCCGTAAAGTATCTTTTGAAACTTCTCTGGACGAACTGGTGCTGTTACTCTGAATTCTATCGGTTTAGTGTCTCGATCGGTCACTAAAATTGCTCCACGTATAGCAGTATCATCTTCAAATTTGTGTAGAGCCAAGAAACTAATATTGGAAATTTCCATATTTCTTCAGACCTAAAAGTTTGTATGGTGTTTTAGGAGGCTAATTTTGAGCAGTTTCTAGCCTCCTTAGATTTTAACCGTTTTACTAGCCGGCTTGGATAATCAACCAATCCCATCGTTGAGTTGTAGACCCGATACCTGAATTAATCCGCCATTGCCAAAAACTCCCGATACACCGCCTCCAACTGCGCCACTCGATCGGACACATCCGTCCCCAACCGTTGCAATCGCGCCACTTCCGCCTCTCGATCGATTTCAAACCGCTCTTTTTGCTCGACTAAATTCTCCAACTCTGCCTTCCGGGCGTTGATATCATCGTTAATCCGATCGCCCACTTCACGTTCGTAGGCATCGAAACATTCCTTCACCGCATCGTAAACCGGTTGCCATTGTTCTCGGGCAATTTGCGGTAAATACTTCACCAACTCCTGCTTCGTCGCGCCCACCAGCTTTTTGCGCGCCGAATCCATTTGCAGCGCCCCTACTCCCAACCCAATCAGCATCAGGGTAATCGGGCCCAACACGATTCCCGAAAGGGTGGCAATCGCCCCGCCAATTCCGACGACGGCGACCATATTCAGAAGGATATTTTTCCAATTAAACCCCGCTTGCGCCAAGGCTGCCCCGGCTAAATTCCCCGAAGCCAGGGATACTAACCCCATCGCCCAGGATGCCCAGGAAGGTGCGTCATTTTCATCCACCGAACCGAGGTTTTTTGTCCGTACCGGTTGCCCGGTGAGTTTTTCAGTCATGGTATCGGTGACTTTGGCATAATCGTCGCCGTAGCGCGCCGCCAGTTGCGACAGTTCCTTAAAACCGCGATCGATTTCTCGTTCCGCTTCCAAACTCCAATCGGCAATCTTATCGTTAATATATTGCTCGAAAGTTTGTTTGAGATTTTCCTCGAAATATCGCCGCCGATTGCCATCGAGAATATCCATCATATTCAAGTTGGGTTGGTAGCGCAGGAAGTCCGCCTCGAAGGTATGCTCTAAATTCAGCACGTAACTGCGAAACGAGTCGGCGACGGTTTGGGCTTTGCCGTCGCGAAGGTTGCGAATTTCTGCCCCGAATCGATCGCGAATGGATGTCAGTTGCTCGAATTCCGGTTCCACGGCGGCAATATTCTCCCGCAATTGGTTCACATCGCGATCGAGCAATGAAACCCGCACGTCAATGGCTTCCTGGAGGCGATCGTTTCCCTGCCGCGCCAGTGTCCTCGCCTGCCGCAGTTCCGACACCGCCCGTTCTTGAGTCAAAAACGTCCCCAACCCATCGAGAAACTTGGGAAATCCCGTTCCCGCCAAGTCCGCATCGGCATCTTTGAGGCGCTTGCGCAGGGCATCCAACGCCGAAATCTCAAACACCCGTTCGTCGTAAAAATCGTGACCTTCCACCTTGCAGTAGTCGGCTAGATTGGACTTAAACACCCGCCGCAGCTTGTATTCCGCTTCTTCGATTTCTTCCGGGTCGTCCGGATCGATGAGGCTTTCGCGCACTTGGTCCCAGGCATTGACCAGGAAAAACACCGTCAGTCCCCGATCCTTTATATAATTTTCCAGATAGCGCCGTTCCCCTAGGGTGCAAGGTTGAGTCGATCGCAACACGAAGAGAATGGCGTGGCAGTTATTGATATACCCCAAAGATAGTTCGTTCCGGGCTTCCGTATCGTTGAGACCGGGACTATCGACAATTTCCACCCCCTGTTGCAACAGAGGCAGGGGATATTCCACCACTGCATAATCGATATCGGGAAACGCGGATTTTTGCTCCTGTTCGTACTGTTTCGCCTCCCCCGGATCGATGGTATATTCCCGTTTGAAGGTTTTAAAATCCAGCTTTTGAGGCGGTTTGCCGTCGTTGAAATGCAGGGTCACTTGCTTCTCGGTTCCGTAACGCAACACCGTCAGCAAGGCCGTACAAGGATTGACATCGCTGGGCAACAGTTTCTCCCCCAGCAGCGCGTTGAGAAACGTACTTTTCCCCCGTTTCATATCCCCGAGAACCAGCAAGCGAAACCGCCCTTTGCGGAGATTTTCGCTTGCCACGGTCATATCTTCAATTTCCCGTTTGACTTCCAACGAACCAGATTTACTATCTTGTTGCGCTTGGGAGAGGGTGTGGGCGATATCGCTCAAACAACTGGCGGCTTGAGTGCGAACCGCGGCCACTTGCTCTAAATTTTCTAGAAAGCTTGCAGATTTCACGATCGTCTGAGGAATGCGAGACGGACGCGCATCATTGTATCGGGGGATTTATAGGCGATCGCCACTCATCGACCGGTTTTTTGATTGTCATACCTGATTTAGTAAGAATTTTTCATTTTTCATTCCGCGTAGAGGCACTAGGACGCGCCGCTTGTCTGTTTCGTTCATAATAGTTGAAACACCAGCTATTCTGGAGGTGCGATCGTGGTTTCGACCCCAACAACTCCCGCCAATATCGATGCAGAGGTCACCAAAACTCACCTCAGTCTAGAAGAATATCGGGCGCTCGAAGAAACAGCCGAAGAACGCCACGAATACTGCAACGGAGAAATAATTGCCATGCCTGGAGGTTCCCCAGCCCACAGCCGTATTACTGTAGACATCACAACCCATTTGAACCTGACTCTGCGTGATACTCACTTTCAAACGTACAACAGCGACCTGCGAATCTGGATTCCCGAATATCAGTGTGGAACTTATGCTGATGTTTTTGTTATTCATGGCGAACCGGAATTTAACGGCGATCGCACCGACGAAATTCTCAATCCCTTACTGATTGTGGAAGTATTATCTCCCTCGACGGAAGGGTACGATCGAGGCGACAAATTCAGAAAATATCGATCGATTCCCAGCTTTGAAGAATACTTACTCGTCAGCCAAACCGAACCCTATATCGAGCAGTATTACAATCTCGATCGTGAAGGAAACGATCGTGCATCCTGGCAAGTTTATGAAGGTATCGAGGGGTCGATCGTTTTGCACAGTTTAAAGGTGGAAGTGCCGATGAGTGAAATTTATCGCCGCATCAATTTTTAGGGGTAAAGGGAAAATATCTCACAACGCAGAAATATTTCACCGCACTTGATAATACATTGCCCAAATCGCCATTGCCCGGAGATAGTGACAGGCGCGGAACGTCCCAACTGCCGTAATCGCCTCCGGAGTCCGAAACTGCAAACCCCCCGCATAAATCTGCCCCACCACAGCTTGGGCCATCTCAAACGCTTCCTCTTTCATTCCCATCTGCATCAAAAAGGCCCCCAACCCGAAGTTAATCCCCGTCCACACTTCCAGGGGATGAGTGGCGTTCGGGTCTTCCGGGGAACCGTCAGGCATCACCCCATTCGCCGCTCCCAGGCGATCGCCCCCATTTGAGCTAATTTGATTAAATTTGACGAAACACGCCTCGTAGACCGCTTGCAGCGCCGATACAGCGCATTCTTCGGGGACGATATCTGCCAGTCCCAGCAGCCGCGCGTAAAACTGCCCGCAAAGCTGATCGGCCATCACCACTTCCGATCCGCTTTTACTGTCGAGGCGATAGTAGCGACCGTTCCAGAGGGTTTCTTGATAGAGGGGTTTTGCCTGTTCTAGCCAAGTTTGGTACACTTTCCCCATCTCTTCTGGATCGGGTGGGGTTACTGATTCTTCCGGAGAAAATTCGTAGGGTTCCGGATGCGCGGCCAAATATTCGGCGATCGCAACAGCCGCCTCCAACGCCGCTAACCACAACCCACCGCAATAGGCACTAATCCCCTGCAATCGCCAATCATCGAAAGTTTGGTCTGGCGCGCCGCCATTTTCGGGAATCCCATCCCCATCGCGATCGAAGGTTTTTAAATACTTCAACGCCGCTACCACCGCCGGCCAGCAATCCCATAAAAAGCGATCGTCTTTTCCCCCCGTCAGCAAGAAATCTCGATACACTTGCAATACGAAATCGCAGGGCAAATCCTTCCACAGATTGCAGTCCTGATAGCTCGTATAATTAGTTTGTTCCCAAGGATGCTCGTTAGCCGCACCGAGATCGTGAGGGGTAGCCCCGGCGGCTTTGCGAATGGCGGCAGCTTGGTTGTAACCGATGACGCGCGGTGTATCGTCGCTGGTAGGAATCGCCCGTGCGAAGGAACGCAACACCGACTTCTCCAGCTTCGGCCACAGCATCAGCAGCGCAAACGATCCATACAAGCGCACGTCTAAACTTTCGTACCAGCGATAGTCTAAACTCTCCAACACCCCAAACTTGCCGATGGCTTCGGATTCGTCGGCCGCCGTCCACAGGGTGCCCCCATCGGTAAGGTCGTAGAGTTCGTTAAATAGGGCCATTTTGAACCAACCCGGCAACCCCTCATCATCCAAAATCGGCTGCTGCCAGGTTTGGATTTCTTCCTTCCAAGTGTCGGAATGCTTGAGGGCCGTGCGCACCATCGCCCAGGCATTTTGCCCGTTGCGACCGAAAAAGTCCGTGTAGCGGCGATAGTATTTGATTCCGGCGGCAAATTCGGTGGTTGGGAAATCCCAGGACAGCAGAAACGGGATTTTGCGGGTTCTGCCGGGTCGAATGGTGGTACGAACGGAAATCGCCGTAGCCAAGCGTTCTCCTGGCGGGGTGGGGGTTTCGTCTTCCTGACCCGGCAAAGACCCGTCGGTAGCGAAATGCTGCCACACCTCATCGCCGTCGCTGTCGGGGTTCCAGCAGTTGTGGTAGAAGACTTCGACGATCGGATTGGTTACCGTGGCGATCGCAATTTGTCCTTCCCCTTCTTCGGGTTCTTCCCCCAAGCTTCCCCCGTTCATCACGCAACCCAACCGGGAAAAGTCTTCCACCCAGCGATTGAAGTTCCCCTCGCTATCTCCCCACTTCGACTGATATTCATACACCGGACTGCCATCGTCGCGAACCCGCACTTCCGGGGATTTAATCGCGTTGGTGAACCAGCCGACAATATTTTCCCAAGTCAGCATAATGCTAACGACAATGGGTTCGTCGGTGGGATTGTGGATCGTCCAATCGAAAATTGCGATCGGGTAACTGGTTTCTTGGTAGTTCTCCGGAATTATCGGTGAAAACTGCTCGCAAGTAATCTCTGCTTTAAAGACGTTGCGATAGACGAACCAACTGCGGGGATACAAGGCGTGGTAGGTTCCGGTATCGACGGACTTTCCATCTTTATCTTGAGTTTGGGGATACCAGTTCCATGCCGACAGCGTACCATCTTCAGGGGCTTCGGTACACAGAGCATAGGATTGAGTCGTTCCGGCCGCCTCTTCGTAGATGCTGAACTGACAGGCGGGGAGTTGGCGAAAAATATGCTCTCCCCCATCGAGATGCCAGAGATTGAAATCCCCTCTCGAAGAACGACCGATACAACCAGCACCAAATCCCCCCAACGGCATCCCATGCCAAGGACCATCATCGAGATTGCTGCTGTAGCGAACGGTATAGGGTTTTTCCCAACCCAAGCCGATGGGACGATTCCAGGTGTGCGGGGGGATGGTGGGTTGAGCGGGTGGGAAGATCGATGGCATACAAACGACTATAGGAAAGTTCGTAACTCGATCGAGATTATTGAGTCCGGATTGAGGGGAAAGTTCGATCGAGATTGACGTTTAGGCGCTATTTTCTCATTATTTGGTGTGTTTGCGTACATCCTCAAAGCAACCGAGGCCGATCTTCTCTTAGCTTTTCTGCTGTAACTCTCTTATTTACTGATATAATCCCATCGGTACTAGTCAGATAATAAATAACATAAACTTAAGCCAATCAAAATATAACAAATTTACCTATTTCTATAATGAAATCATGAATGCATTCAAGATGAATTTCTCCCTTTATGAAGATTTGATTAAAATCTTGAAACCCAAATCAATATTAGAGCTCTGTTGCGGCATGGGTCGGTTGTTCCCCTAGTCAACTTGAACTGAGTCATGAATGGATTCTCACTGAATGGGGATGCAATGGTCTAAGCAATAAAGGAAAACGATTTATTGGGGTAGCAAGCTATCCAGACAAAAAGTACAGCCCAAAGCACCCTCTCCTAGAGAAGGGTAGAAAATGAAATATTCTGGTCTGACTTCGATTTTTATCTAGACAATAAAAATATGGCTAACAATTTTATTGGATAACACAAAAAATAAAATCAAAACAAATAATACATTAATCACGATAAATTTTATTTCAATTAGCCCAATTTCTACCGAGCAAAAAAATATCTTACCTCATTAACACCTTCACAAGAAATAATTCTAGATGAACGATATCATTACAATTTTTACTTTCACAGTTTTTGTAATCGTTTTCTTGTGGATTGGTGCTATTGCTGCCAAAATTTCTAACAATACAGAGGCAGACTACCTACTCGGAAATCGCTCCTTTAGCAAAATCTTTATCGGGCTGAGTGCGGGAGCGACGGGGAACAGTGGCTGGATTATGGTGGGAGCCGTGGGAGTCGCCTACAGTACGGGAATTTCGTCTCTGCTCATTGTTCTTCCAACCTTCTTAGGCGAGCTAACCTTTTGGACATTTTTTCCGGATAAAGTCAATCACCTTTCTGTGGAGCAAAACTCCCAAACAGTTCCTGAATTCTTGGGAGCAACCGCTAAAAACCCTCAAGGGAAACGCTTGATTACTCTGATTGTTGCTCTAATAACGATTGTCTTTCTTGGAGCCTATACTTCCGGACAATTTGCTGCTGCTGCTAAAACTTTGGACGTGTTTTTTGGGATTGACCCCAATATTGGAGCCTCGATCGCCGCTGGCTCAATTCTGGTCTATTGCGTGACTGGAGGACTCAGAGCATCGATTTGGACTGACGTGGTACAGGCATTTGTGGTGATGTTTGTTGCCTTTGGGATGTTGGCTGTTGCCCTAATCGCTGGGGGTGGAGTTTCAGAGATTCTCTCCAGGCTCAATGACATCGACCCGAATCTCCTCAGTTTGACTGGTGGATTAAACCCCTGGGAACTACTTGCCTTGATGGTGGGGTTTTTCTGTTTTGGCTTCGGATTTGATATTTCTCAGCCCCAAGTTTTAGTCAGATTACTCGCAGGTCGAAGTCCACAGGAAACCAAACAAGCAAGGTGGACATATCTCGGTTATGTCTATTCGACCTGGATTGCGATGCTGTTGTTCGGCATTATTTGCCGCGTGTTAATTGCCGAGATTAATGACCCCGAACAAGCCTTACCCTTTTATGCAATGCAAAATTTTCCGCCAGTCTTCGTGGGAATCGTGCTAGCGGGGGTATTTTCTGTAATTGCCTCAACGGCAGATTCCCAACTTCTGGTTTGTTCGAGTGCATTGGCTAGAGATATTTCCCCTGCTTTTCATCTCAAGATGTCCCAGAAATATGGCATCAAATACGAACAAGCGGCAACTCTCTTAGTTGGGATTGTGGCTGTGATTGCAACGATGAATATTTCTGCAACCGTATTTTCTTTAATTCTATTTGCTGCGGGTGCTGTCGCCGGTTCGATCGGTCCAGCCATGCTGATTATCTTAATCAAAACACGGACACACTACTTGGCTTTAAGCACGACAATGTTAGCCGGATTAACCACCACGATCGTCTGGCGAGTTTTAGGATATAGCGACGTCCTCTACGAAATTGCTCCGGGTTTTGTCGTCGGGTTGTTACTGCATGAGGTGTTGATGAAGAGCATTTTTCGATCGCCGATCGACAAAACTCATTAGTTAACAATCTCGCCCAGACCTGAAACCGTTGGCGATCGCTTTTAGTGTCAACATTAATGCGATCGAGATCTCCAAAATGATGTACTGGAGATCTCGATCGCACAAAATTATCAAGTCTTAAACTATATCCCAGAATCTTAGAGCAACCTGCACCTCAGTAGAGATATGGAATCACGAACAATTTTCCAACTACGATATCGACTTACATTGCCAACTGGGAGAAGCAAAAAGATATGGAATCAGAAAACGGATCGTTTCCATCGAAGATTTACGAAATATCAGTGAATGACAAAATCGAATCTTGGCCTTGGCTCTTCGCCAATCCAAGACTTGACACTCAATCTGAGTTATAGCTAAAACCGTAATTAGGAGAAACATTCAATAATATATTCAAACTCTGAATTGCGATCGTAAATATTCAAATCTAGAGAAAAATTATCGATCGTTTTTTGTAGAAATCTGAAAAATTTTCTTGCAATCGTTCGTTGAGCGTTCGTTAACCATCCATGAAAAAAATCTTCAAAATTCTCAACAATCCGATCGTTAAGCGATCGGCTTTGGCTGCCATCGGACTCACCACCATCTCGATCGTGGGAGCCAATTATGTTGCCGACGGACGAGAACAAGAAATCGAACGAGAATTAGAAGCTTTTACCCAACAGGTTCCGGTCCAAACCGAGTACAACGAAACGGCGATCGCCCTCAAAACCCTCTCGGCAAAGTTAGGATTCGATTTGTATTCCTGGCCCGAAGATGCCAACAGCGAATATGCGCCACAAATTGAAAATATTGAGGTCGAACCCAGTTCTAAACAAGCCTGGGAAGTTATTTCCGATCCACTCGAAGAATACATTGACGCACAAATCGCTAAACCCACGAACGAAATCGATCCGCCTCCAACGGCACTTCAAGAATATCTCAAAACCAACGCCGCCACCCTCGAACAAATCCGGCAAGTCATTGCCAGTCAAGGCACACCAGTTTGGCAAACCAATCTCACTCCCATTTTAGAAGGAGATTACGAATTTGCGCTGCCGAGTTACTTAGCAAGTATGTACCTGCAACAAATCCTTGCTTTAGATATTCTCGAAAAACAGCGCCAAGGAAAAACTGAGGCCGCGCGGGAAATGCTTGAAGCCGCTTGGCAAATTCACGCCTCTTTCCAAGATAATCCCTACCTCATCGGTCAATTGGTTGGTCTGATGAACGGACGCTATCTCGCGGGAACGATGCGAAAATTGGGTAATTTGCCGGTTGAATGGCAAGAACGTTTAGTCGCACACAATTACTCCCAGTCGATGCTTGCATCCATTCACGGGGAATTTTTTTTGATATTTAATGCTACCCGTAACATTGCCCCGGGAGAAATCTTTAAAACGGTTCAATTTGGAGATTCTCACACCATCCAGGCTGGCTTTCAAGGCACAGTTGAAAAGGTTAAGGGAATGCTGCTATCTCCGGTTACTAAACCCTGGCTGCGGTTCACGGCTATTGATTCGTACCAAGTCCAGAAGTACGGTATCGAACAGTACCAAGCGAAACCGCCGAATATCTGCGCCTCTGATGTCGTCGAGAGTAAACAACAGCCTGCCGCTTGGAATATCCCCGCAAACAAAATTGGACTGCTATCTTTTCTAAATCAGGTGGTGAAAGCCGAAAAGCATATGCTGGATTTGGAATTGACTCAGAAAATCGTGCAGGCGAAGGCCTTGGCTGCCGAAACGGGAAAATGGCCTACAACCCTTCCCAACCTCGAATCTAACGTGTGTCCGGGGTATGAGTGGGTGTATAACGTTGCTGAAGATGGCACGATGTCTTTGTCTTTGAACCCGGAACCGGAATGGGCGGTCGAGCGACAAAAAAAGCAGGGATTGCCGATGGACTTTTTTTCGTCAATCCGTTAGTATATCTTATTTTATTAATTTAGAGGCTAGTTATGGGTGCAAATTACTCAGAAATTGCTCAATTAAATCAAAATTATTACGATACAGACGATACCGATTTATTCTACCAAAAGGTTTCTGGTGGAGAACACGTTCACATTGGTTTATTCGAACGGGAAGACGAACCACTAGAAATCGCTAAAAAGCGAACTGTAGAATCAATGGCATCCCTTGTCAAAATTAGCAGCAACTCTCGCGTTTTAGATTTGGGTTCTGGCTACGGTGGAGCCGCACGATTTTTGGTCAAAAAATATGGATGCCATGTCACGTGCTTAAATATTAGTACGAAACAAAATATTGAAAATCAAAAGCGGAACCAAGAACAGAAACTCTCCAGCTTTATAGATGTTTGTGAGGGCAGTTTCGAGGATTTACCATTCCCAGATTCCTCTTTCGATATTGTCTGGTCTCAAGATGCAATTTTTCACAGTAATAATCTTATTCAAGTTTTCCAAGAAGTCCAACGGATTTTAGTGGATGGCGGTCAGTTGATATTCTCTGTTGTCACAAGTAATGACAATCTCTCAGAAGACCAGCGGCAATTAAAAGATTTTTATTCCACCATAACCAACTTTTATCCACGTCAAACTTACAGAGATTTAGCTGTCAAAACTATATTATCAGAAATACAGGTTATTGACCTATCCCAGAACATTGTCATCAATTATTCACGATTATTGGAAAAAATGAAAGAGATACAAAGCGAAGAGAAAAGCATATGGAGTCAGGAGTTTTTCGAGAAAATGAACCATCGCCTAAATTCATGGATTGAAGCGGGAAATCAAGACATCATAAAATGGGGATTTTTTCACTTCCAGAAATAGAAACCTTCACCGACTCTGAAACTCGTCCTGTTTTGTTACGGGATAGGTGTAGTAATAGGTAGGGGTCAACAGACGTTGACCCCTATAGTGTCGTGATTCGATCGAGGTGAATTACGGCGATCGCGCCCAACCCGAAGCCAACCCGTTTACGAAGCCAGGGCAACCTCTAACTTTTCTTGCAGTTCGCCTTTTTGATACTCTTCGATTAAGATATCCGAACCGCCCAAAAACTCTCCATTGACATAAACTTGGGGAATCGTCGGCCAGTTAGAATACTCTTTAATGCCTTGACGAATCTCCATATCTTCGAGAACGTCAAAGGTTTCAAAGGGCACTCCCAAAGCGTTGAGAATTTGCACCACGTTATTGGAAAAACCACATTGGGGCATCAGTTTATTGCCCTTCATGAATACGAAAATCTTCTCACTTTTAATGAGGGTATCGATGCGTTCTTTTAATTCGGGGGTCATTATTTTTTCTGAAAAATTAAAGTGTCGCGGGTCTGGAAATGGTTGAGGAGAAAAAAACGGAACTATCCGGCTCGAACGGCGGATTCCCAAGCTTCAGGCGTGTAGGTTTTCAGGGCGAGGGCGTGAATGGCTTCCGATGCCATCGCTTGTTGGAGCGCGCCGTACACGAGTTGGTGCTGTTTCACCAGAGATTTTCCTTCGAAAGCAGAAGAAACAACGATCGCCTCGTAATGATCGCCGCCTCCGGTGAGATCGCGAACTTCCACGCGAGCATCTGCTAGCGCCGATTTAATCATCTCCTCAACTCGATCGGGATTCATCATCTTGTCACCTCCATTTCGCGGGCATAATTACGTCAATTATTAATTTAATCTAATTAAGTCTAATTAGTCTAAATTGTCGTAGTTTGTGGAAATTCGAGGTCATCGATACGATCGCCAAGATAATACCCCGGCAGGTTTACTCTTGAGCGTTCAACGTCGAAGGGGCGCTTTGAGCGTTGCGGGGACGGGGATAGGGAGCATCGACGAACCCTAGCTCGAATAGTTGGCGATAAGCATTTTGACCCAAATCGCGGGTGGGATTTTGGGAGCGGATAATCTGCACCAGCAGCGGCACGGCGAGTTCCGGCTTATTTTGGGCGCGGTGGAGGACGGCGAGTTCGTAGGTGGCGCGATCGCGCAGTTGAGCCGCTTGGAGGGCCATATCCCGCTGACTCTCGAATACCCGGTTATCGATTCCTGAAAAACTGGCAGCTAACTCTTGATAGTACGTCGATAACTGATTGAGGATTTGCCGCGCTTCCTGTAGCTTTTGGGACGCTAGCTCGTAATTTTGCTGCCCGACGGCGACTTTGGCTTCCTCAATTAAACGCTCCGCTCCAGGCAAGCTCAGTACGGTACTATCGAGAGATAAGGGTCGAAGCTCGTCCGGGGTCAGCTCTGCATCGGGATCGAGGGATTCTGGGGTTGCATCGAGTTCGATAATTTCTAGACTCTCTTCCGTGGCGGGCAACTGAGCCGAGGAACTGGGTTTTTCCCAGGCACCAGCTGGAACCGAACAGACAAAGCTTGCCAGAATTGGCACGGACATTGAGCCGATGATATATCTGAGGTATCGAGCAGTTTCAGATCTCATGAGGTTTAATTGATGCTGAGGTAAGAACATCATTTAGGCAAGTTCCCGATTATAGTAACATTTCGTTGCGGAATGGGGGGGTGGGAGAGGGAGGCTTCGGAGGCGAAGGGGGCAGGCAATCGCGGGGGAGGCTTCGGGAGAGATCGACTCTTGGAAGTGAGTTCGAATTTCCGATTCCAAATTCTCCTGAGTTCTCTGCCCTAAGCGGACAATTTCGATAACTCAAAATAGGGATGCACAATTATGACACGTGACCCGATCGCAGAATTTTCTGGTGTTGGCGTTGCCGACGATAATATCGGCGTTATCCTCCAGCGAGGGGGAGAAGAGCTGATTCTCTATAAGGTAAACGATCGCTTTACGGTCGCGACTGCTGCGGGGGCGAAATCGTCGGATGTCATCGATGCCATGGGAATCGAACAATACCAATTTATTCCCTTCGGTTCGGGCAATCGGATTCCCCTGATTGAATTTACCGTCATACCCAGCGAACTCGAAACAGCCATTTCTCGCGCTCGAGAACTGGACAGCGTTGGGTTTGCCAGCCACGTCTATCAAATTCGAGAAGACCCGGAAACGCCGATTTACCTCACCAACGAGATTGTCGTTCAATTCGACCCCGAGACGCCCACCCAGGAACAAGAAGCGATCGCTCTTGAGGTGGGATTGCGCCAAGTCGAACCCATCTTAGGTATTCCCAACACCTACGTCTATCGAGTGACAAAGCAAGCCACGGAAAATCCGGTCAAAATTACCAATCGCTTGATGCGCCACCCTCGGGTGTTGACGGCGGAACCGAATATTATTCTTCCCACCAGCGCCCACTACCGCCCCCGCGACCCCCTCTACCCCCGGCAATGGTACTTGCACCATACCGGCGGCAGCCAACTGGCGAGCAACTCCCATATTTCCGTCGAACAAGCTTGGGATATTACGCGGGGCGATCGCTCTGTTGTCATCGCGGTGACCGATGATTCCGTGGAAATCGACCACCCGGATTTTCAAGGCCCCGGTAAAATTGTCGCCCCCCGCGATTTCAAGGATAAGGATTTCCTGCCCCTACCCGGACGGGCTTCTGATAATCACGGAACCGCCTGTGCCGGGGTTTGCGTGGCCGAAGAGAACGGGCAGGGTGTGGTTGGCGTCGCCCCCGGTTGCGCGTTGATGCCCATTCGCACCTCGGGCTATTTAGATGATGCTTCGATCGAGAAACTGTTCGATTGGGCGATCGCCCACGGGGCGGCCGTGATTTCCTGTAGCTGGGGGGCGAGTGCGGTGTACTTCCCCCTCTCCTTGCGCCAACGGGCGGCGGTGACGCGGGCGGCAACCCAGGGTCGTAACGGCAAGGGCTGCGTGGTGGTGTTTGCTGCGGGGAATGCCAACCGTCCGACTCAGGGAATTGTCAACGAACGGGGATGGCCGCGCAATGCGATCGCCGGTCGGACAGAATGGCTGAGCGGTTTTGCGGTGCATCCGGATGTGATTGCCGTATCTGCCACCACCAGCTTGAATCAGAAGGCCGCCTACAGCAACTGGGGACCGAATATTTCCGTTTCCGCCCCGAGTAATAACGCCCCACCGGGAATGTGGCTTCAGTCGACTGGATTTATCAGTACGCCCCCGGAAGTGCGCCAGTATTTACCCGGTTTGGGGGTATTCACGGCCGATCGCTTGGGGGCAGCGGGGTACGACCCGGGGGACTACACCAGCGGGTTTGGGGGTACGTCGAGTGCCTGTCCGGTGGTAGCTGGGGTGGCGGCGTTGGTGCTATCGGTGAATCCGGAGTTAACGGCGTTTGAGGTCAAGAAGATTTTGCAGGATACGACCGATAAAATCGTCGATCCCGCCGCCGATTTGCAATTCGGACATAAATTGGGGACGTACGACAGCAGCGGCCATTCCCAATGGTTCGGTTACGGTAAGGTGAATGCCTACAAAGCGGTGCGGGCGGCCCAGCGGGAATATGCCACTGTCGCCCCAGTCAGCCAGCGCCTGGAGGGACGGAACGATCGCGCTTACTCCATTCCCGATAACGATGCGCGCGGTGCCACCAGTCGGATTCGCGTGGGAGATTCGCGATCGGTTTTGGACGTGCAAGTGGAAGTGTATCTCGAACACGATTTCTTAGGAGATGTGGAAATTTACCTAATCGCGCCGGGCAATTCTCCGGTGTTGTTGCAAGGTCGCAGTTTGGGGTGTCAAAAGGAATTGCGCGCCCGCTACTCCACAAGCAATTCGCCGATTCTCAAAACCCTATTGGGTCGTTCGGCGAAGGGAGATTGGCAACTGCGAGTTATCGATCGCGTTCCGAGAGATACGGGTACGCTCAATGGGTGGAAATTGATTTTGGGAGTTTAAATTCTGGGAGTTTAATCTGAAGGGGGACGTGGGGAGTCTCGCAAGAGAGTTGGAAATCCGATCGCCCCCAGACCTTTTACAATGAACAATTGACAATGAGTCAGTGGCGACGCTCTTCTCACCAGCTTCTGCATCTGAGCATCTCCCCATCTTCCTCATCCTCACCAAAGGTAACAACTATGCGTCAATCCTCCCGTCCTGTTTGGATAAAAACGCTCGTCGCCATTGCCCTCGGTTCGACGCTGTTAGCCAGTTGTGCGGCCGGCGATGAGTCGATCGCGGAAACCGAACCGGTAGGAGAACCCGTTCTGGATAAAGAACAAACCATTGCTGCCTACGCTCGATCGGTTTTAGAAATCGATCGACTGCGCCGAACCGCCTACGACCAAATTGCCGAAGCCAACAGCGACGCTCCCCCACCTCAAGTGATTTGCGATAATCCCGATACCGTTGCCGGGTTGCGCGGCGAAATCAAACGCATTGCCGTTAACTACTGCCGGGAAGCCAAAGAAATTGTCGAACGAGAACAGTTAAACGTCACCATTTTTAATGAAGTGACCCAAAGAATAAGTGACGACGCTCAACTCAAAGCCGACATCGAGAACGAACTCCGCCGCCTTCAATCCTCCGGTTCTTGAGGGAGCTTTGGTTTGGGGGCAGGGGAGGCAGGGGAGGCAGGGGAAGCAGGAGAGGAGTCAACCGTACACAGTGGGAGCATCTTGCTCCCGTCTTCTAGGTTTCCCTTGATGCTGCTCTTTCTGTGCTGTGCGCATCACCGCGTTATATCAAATCCGGTTGAATAACCGTTTTTCATCCTCTACATCGGTTTCCTCGTGGGGATGCCACCAGGTCGTCGCATCATGAAGCTTGAACTTCTGGCCATACTTGCGGGGGCGACCGCGACCGCAATAATCTGGAGGTGGACCGTAGAGTACCCGATTGGAGCGTAGGCGCATGAGTTTGTCACAAGGGAGAGCTGCCGTCATTTGAACAAAGGGAGCACAACCGTATTCTGAGTCCCACAACGATATCGGTCGTTCCTGGAGGACTTCACAGACCTGTTTAAGCTGTAATGCAGCTTTTTCAAGAGGCGTTTCAAAGCTGGTGATACGCTCGTGCACCAAGGGGAGTGCCCAAGTTCCCTGCATTTGGGGGATACAAACTATCGTACTGTAACCTTGCCCCACAGTTACCGGTTTAGCTCCCGGACGGTTCTGGGGTTGATGTTCATAGGTACGTTCCTTGAGGGTTGGCGACCACAGCCTCGACCATGCGGTGTGGTCTCCGGCGAGCACGAGTTGAGTATTTTGAGGGGGTTGAGGCAAGTGCTCTGCGTAGAGTTCGATCAGTTCTCCACTCGGTAGCTGACTCCGCCCGAGTACCAGGGGGCGACTCGACCATTGCCGACGAAATACTGGTGAGAGTGAGAGTTCCGCAAAGCTGGGTACACTTCTAGTGGTGATGGTCGCATCCATCAAATCGAATAAGCCATCTTTGCCATTACCCAGTAGGCAGTAGGCTCGGTTGCGAAATTCTTTCAGCCCGGTCAAACTTTTCATGGGTTGACTGAGATTAGTGAGTAATCTGAGCTTCCCCCATTGAGTGCTCGACCCTCAAGTCGAGTGCTCTACGATCGCACTTTTGTCTAAACTCCAGTTCTTTACCCGGATCTGATATTACCCAGTGTTCTGGGTTTGCTCGATTCTCCCCTTTTCCGAATTCCGAATTCCCCGCGTCACACCCTACCCCCGCAATCCATCGAGTATACGGGCAATTTCCGAGGCATCTTCCGCCTGGGGTTGCAGTTCCAGGTATCGTTGCAAGTCCCGTGCCGCCTCTTCGGGATGTTTCAAATAGTAGTAGAGCAAACCGCGATCGCGAATTTCCGTCGATGCTTCAGGAAAGAGTAACAGAATGCGATCGATCGCCCCAAGGGCTTTTGTCATCTGTTTGCGGCTCAGGTAAATGCTTTTAAGATTCATCAGCATTCGCGCCAGAAACTGACGAGAACTCACCGGTTGAAAAAATTCCGATCGCAATTCCACTGGCTGCTGGAAAATTTGGCTGAGGCGTTCTTGGCAATCTTCGGGAAACAGCACCTCACCACCCATGAAGGCATCGACGTAAATATCGGAACCCTCAAATACCGGACGAATTAGGAAATGTCCCGGCATCCCAATTCCTTCCATGGGAAACTCGATGCGTTTGGCAATTTCTAGATACACCAGTGACAGCGTAATCGGAATTCCCGTACGCCGTTCGAGTACCTCGTTGAGGAAACTGTTGCGCGGATCGTAATAGTCATCGCGATTGCCCGCAAAGCCCAAATCTTCGTAGAGGTAGCGGTTGATGCAGCGGATGACGCGCAGGGGATAGGCTTCGATGGGCAACTGTTCTCGCACCTCCAAAGCCATTGTATCGAGGGCGTTTAGGTATTCTTCGATATCGAGTTCTGGATACTCTTCTTGGGCGATACACAAGGCAGCGACGCCTAAATCGATGCGATCGTCTCGAGGGTGGATGGCTTGATAAAAGTGTTGTCGGGGTAAGGAAAAATCCACGTTTTAGGGTTAATTTTTTGATGAGAATATTTTTTATAATTATCTCAAAAATGAGATCGTTTATAATATCTAAATTCACTGAAACGTTTAAAGTCTGACTCAAATGGTACGCGCTCTCTCTAAACCGTTGACGTTGGAAAATTTTTTGAAATTACCCGAAACTCAACCCCCTAGTGAATATATTAACGGGGAAATCATCTCAAAACCTATGCCTCAAGGAAAACATAGCTCGATTCAAACTGAGTTTTCAACAACGGTAAATCTGGTTCTGAAACGAGCTAAAATTGCTCGAGCATTTTCCGAACTGCCCTGTACGTTTGGCGGTGCGTCGATCGTGCCCGATGTTTCGGTTTTTATTTGGGATAGAATTGCCAGAGACGACAATGGCGAAGTTGCCAATATTTTTCCCTATGCACCGGATTGGACTGTGGAAATTTTATCTCCCGGTCAAAGTCAAACTAAAGTCACCAAAAATATTTTGCACTGTATCAGTTTTGGTGCCCAAATGGGCTGGCTTATCGATCCAGAGGAGAAAACGGTTTTTGTCTATCTTCAAGAGGATAAAATCTTAGTTTTCGATCGACCCGAACAGCAGCTACCCGTTCCCTCATTTGCCACTGAAATAGAATTGACGATTGAAGAATTATTCGGATGGCTGTTAGATTAATTAACTCATTTTTTTTATGTTTTACACAATTATCATCTATTTTTATTTATATATATAGCGGTTCTCACACTCATGAGGTACAGTACTTGCTTATCGATTTTTCAAATGAATGGCTGTGTAATTTAAGGTGTACCTCACAAGTATGAGAAATGCTATATATACTAGGACAGGTAAATTTTATCATCTAATATCGTGTCAAAAAAAACACCACTGTTTTCAAAAATTTGGACCATTTCCTGACAGCGTTGTTTCGTTCGAGTCGTAAACCATAAATCCGAAGGTTCCGCTTCATTTCTATAGTGCCAGATTTCGATAATCAGATCGGAACGGGTAAAAAAATGAATACTGGCACCAAATACATACCAAATTGGTAACGCACACCGACAAAAGTTTTCTGCAACGATCTGAAAAATTTTAGAACCACAAGTTCCGTTACCCCCAAAATAGTGAAACTTCGTCTCGTATAAAAGTCGTTGAATCGCGTGTTCGGAAACACTGCTGTTGACTTGCATTAAATCTCCGCCCAAATCGAGAATCACCGGTGGATCGTCATCATCGAGGTTAGCAGTAGGAATCGACCAGTGAAAACAGCCCTGATTTTCATAATAGAATCGCAACCCATCTTCATCGAGATATAACTGACTGGGGGGACAAAGAGAATCCTGAGTTTGCCAGAGATCGTATCGATTTCCAAATAAGAAATACCACTCGGTTAATGCTGTTGGTAATTTCAACTGAAGCCTGCGTTCGGCAGCAATGATTTCTGCCTCTGGATAACCATCATTCATCATCACCGGTGGATATAGCGTTACGCAAGTCCGTTAGGACATTCAGGAAAATTGCTCAACACCCCGAGGGGAATACAGAGATAGTCGTGTCCTAACCTAAATGCGTAGTGCTATACCAGCGATCGATAAAATCGTGCAGTAATGCCCATCGTGCCGATCGAGAACTGGGTATGGTTTCAAACATTTTTTACAAACATTTTTGAAAATGCGATCGATAATTATCGATTGTGATGCGATCGCCCTCTAGAACGATTTTTCGATATGTTTTCTCGATCGAGCATCAATTGCCTCGAACAAACCTACCGATGTACCATCGATCTAGTTTTTCGCACAAACTCTGCACCCATCCGATATGTCGATCGAGCATCATATTCTCAATATAGACACTGAAACCGGCATCGGTATCTACAACCTGACCCCGCAAATTACCCAACTGCTCGAATCGAGTCCCATTACCAACGGTCAAGTTTTGGTCTTTTCTCGCCACACCACCACCGCCATTGCGATTAACGAATACGAAACCCGATTGCTCGACGATATCAAAGTTTACCTAAAAAAGTTAGCCCCACCGGAAGACAAGTATTTGCACAATGACTTGCACTTACGGGTGGTTCCTCCCGACGAACCGGAAAACGCTCACTCCCACCTGATGGCGATGACGTTGAGTACCAGCGAGGTGATTCCCGTTATCGATAAAAAATTGGGATTGGGAACTTGGCAATCGGTTTTATTTTTCGAGTTGGACGGCCCCCGCAGCCGAACGGTATCGGTGCAGATTAGCGGAGAGTGAAGCAATGCAACTCGGCTATCCTCGAAATAGAAACTCTAGAAAATAGAGAAAAAAATTCGAGTGAAAGGTTTGAGTTGAAGATGAGAAGAAAAATAAGCGATCGTCAATCCGCTGCTTTAGATGCAAGAGTTCGGTTTATCTGGGGATTTGCGATCGGATTTTTTGGAGCGTTCGCGATCGGATTTGGGAATTATTTACTTTCCGGTGTCATGAGGGTGGAGTTGGAAGCCGTTATTGTCTGGTTGGGTATCGGTTTGGGAGTTGGCTGGTTGTTAGGCGTGCTGTCCCGTCGCTGGGGCGATCGATTCTGGCAGTGGTTAATTCGATCTTATTCGATAGTTTGTTTAATTTTGGGGGAGTTGATTGCCTGTATCGTGGGGCGCTAAAATCTCTACGATCGAAACAAATGAAAAAACAGAGGTTTTTGGTATCGATGTATTGTTTTCTCCTCAAAAATACGATCGGTATCTAGAAAAAATACGACCGCAAAAGTACGGTCGCAAAAATACTGAAGACACTTCATTTTTGGTGAGGCTAGATTTGAATCACGAACACAGCAAACATCTAGCAAATATCTAAGGATTACAGTTGATGAACTTGCAAAAGTTTAAAGCTTCCGCAATTTTTCTTGCTCTAGCTGCCACCTCCATGATTCCCGTTAGCGCTGCTGCAGCGACCCCCGAGACCACTGAAGACACCATCGCTCAATCGGGTCCGGTGATGAATGTCTGCCGTCGGATGAATATCAGCTCTGACGACTATGTGGGTTTGCGCGATATGCCTAGCTACGATGGCGATGTGGTGGCTCAAATGTACCCCAACGAAGAGGTGACGTTGGTACGTCGCAATATTGATGGCTTCGACGGTAATATGTGGCTCGAAATCGTTGATAGCGTTGGCAATCAGGGCTACATTCCCGCTTCTCTCTTCGGTCAGTCTACCCTCGGCTACTGCCCTTACTCCGCTCACTGGTAAGGTAGAGCATAGCTCAGTTGACACTGATATCTACTCGATACAAGACATCGTAGAAAGAAGCGTCCAAATCAGAATCTAGCAACAGCCACTTTTATCCCTCGTGGATATTACTTCAAGACAACGACAACAAGCTATCTGAATTTTTGAACGAGTCAAGTGCCATCCTTACAGAGGATGGCATTTACTTTTGGATTCACTTGGATTCAATTTGGTTTTCACACTCGTTCAAGCGATCTTTATGCAAGGGATTTTTAATCGTCATGATCGTCAAAGGGATCTCTGAGATCTTCCGAGGGCGGACCGAACGAGGTATAAATAGTGAAGGCTGTAATGCCGATCACGACGGATACGATCGAAACACTAAGAACTGTTGCGGGTTCCATAAGTTGATTTAAGATACGAGCTGCTATACCTTATAATATTACGAAACGTTAAAAAATATCGTCAAGACATACTCAAGGTAAGTTATGGCACAAAGAACTCGGTTGGGAGATATTCTCAAGCCTCTAAACTCCGAATACGGTAAAGTTGCGCCGGGTTGGGGCACTACGCCGGTTATGGCAGTCTTTATGGGATTATTTTTTGTTTTTCTGCTGATTATCTTACAGATTTACAACTCTTCCCTCATCATCGAGAATGTAGATGTGAACTGGATGTAGAAATAGAGCCACACCGAACGCTTCATTTGGAGTCTATTGTTCGGATGCGGTTTCAATATTTAGATCGGTATCCCGGTTGACAGCCGGGATTTTTTGTGATATTCGTTATCGGGCGATCGCATCAACTCGATCGAAGCAAAACACCCGATCGAAGTCAAAACGATACCGCTCGATCGACAAGCGATTAAAACGCAGGAGGCAACACGTGAATATTTTTGGCATTGGTTTACCCGAAATGGCCGTCATTCTGGTTCTTGCCTTGTTGGTCTTTGGACCGAAAAAGTTACCGGAAATCGGTAGCAGTTTGGGTAAAGCCATTCGCGGCTTTCAAGATGCCACCAAAGATTTTGAAAAAGAGTTAGAACGGGAAGTCAAACAGCTTGATTCGGGAAACGAACCCCAAGTGAGTACGAACAACTCCACCGAGAAAGCAACGGCAACGGCTTCCGAGGAAAATTCTCGCTCCTCTGAAGGTTAATCTCGAGCGAGATTGAAAACATGGCATTTCGAGTGCATTTGGAAGGTGTCATCCATCGACCTTCTACTGGCTTAACATCGTACTCGGAATCCTTTGAGTTTCTTCCGTTGAGTTGATTGTCAAAGTGCTAACTCGATCGAGTTAGAAAATTGGCATTGGCAAACCAACGCGACCGAGAGATTATCAAAAATTCTGCATCATTTGAGCGTCATTTGAGATCGTGCCCGAATCCCCAACCCAAAATTCCCAACCTCAAAATTCCAAGCCTCAAAGTTCCCAATCCCAAAAAGTAACTCCACCTCCCCTCGTCATTCCCCAGCTCATAGTTGGGTTGGGAAATCCGGGAAAAAAGTACGATCGCACTCGACACAACATCGGTTTTGCGGCCATCGATGCCTTGGCGAAATCCTGGCAGATGACTCTAACCGAAAACCGTAAATTTAAGGGAGAATTTGCTGAAGGACGGGGGGTGAACGGCGAGAAAGTCCGGCTGCTCAAACCCCTAACCTACATGAATCGATCGGGAGAATCGATCGGTGCGGTTACCAGTTGGTACAAGCTACCCCCCGAATCGGTCCTGATTATCTACGACGAGATGGATTTACCCCTGGGACGGGTACGGCTGCGGCTATCGGGTTCGGCTGGGGGACACAACGGCATGAAATCCGCGATCGCTCACCTGAATACCCAAAATTTCTCCCGTTTGCGCATCGGCATCGGTAAACCCGCAGACGCCGACAACCCCGACTCGATTTCCCACGTGTTAGGCAAATTTTCCCCCACAGAAGCCTCTCTCGCGTCAAAGGTTCTTAACTTAGTGATGGATGCGGTGGAAATGAGCCAGAAACAGGGTGTTGAAAAAGCAATGAGTCTGTACAATAGCCGTAACGCGAATGACATGTAATTCAACAGTCAAGTCAACGTTTCATTCAACACAGTTGTTGGGCGATCGGCTCGAAAATCCTTGAAATCCTCTCCAGGCGAGGCTTTTATCGTTTTGAGCTACAAATCCTTGAAATCGACGGCCAATCAGCGTTTCAACGATTTCAATTTCGGTTTCCCAATACCTCTAACGTTAGTTGTTTAGCTTGCAGTGTCGGGGTGAGTGGAAATCGATTGCCTAAAACCGTAGCCCACATTCGGATTACCGATCGCTCCATACCGCAGGGTTTCTTGGAAGGGGAGGCGATCGCGGGAGACTTCGCGTGGCAGTTCCGGTGGTGCTTCCGTCAAGATCGCCTGATTATCCAACCCTCTCAAGGTCGAGCGTTGATTCAAGAACCCCTAGGTCGGTTTCTCGAAAAATGGGATTACCAACTCGAACCGGGAGGAGACTATTCTTTTACGATTCGGGCGAAGTTTTAAGGGACGTTGTCAGCATTCAGCACTTAGCATTCAGCACTTAGCATTCAGTACTCAGCAAACACCTTGCTGTGCTAGAAACGGTCTTAACGTCAGGCGCGGGTTCAGAGAGTTCGATCGCAAGCAAATATTTGTAGGGTGGGCAGTTTTAAGTGCAGTGGCTGTATTTTTACATTTGCGATCGAACTGCCCACCGACCTGACTATAAGTTTTAAACACAGAAGCAAGAATCGTCAATTTTGGGCGCTTGAAGTCCCTAACACAAAATTGACATCGATCTCGAATTCGGGAAATTCCAGGGGAGAAACCATTTCTCCTCGATGGGCTTTTTGAGCGAATTGATATCCGTTAGCAGTGGGTTGGCGATAGATTTCGATGCAATCTTCTGCGAGGTTAACGATCCACACTTCTCGAATGCCAGACTGAGCGTAGAGGGGAGTTTTGACCTCGCGATCGTATTCGATCGTACTGTCGGACACTTCGACAAGGAGCAATACATCCGATGACCTAGGATGAGCAGTTTCGTAGTAATCTTCGCGAAATTGCAACAGCACGACATCCGGCTGGGGTTCGCTATCCGGTGGCAGTTCGACAGGATCTTGTACGTCGATAAGAGCTTGTTTTTTCGGTAAATCTCTTAATCGATAGATGAGTCGCCGAACGCAAGTTGCGTGCCTTTTGCCAATGGCTGCCATCTGAATAATCTCCCCACGAATGAGTTCGACGCGATCGCCTGGGGAAAATACCCCCGCTTCCCCCATCAGATGGTATTCTGCGACAGTAAATTTGCGCCGGGTCAGTTCGATCGACATTTCAGATGTGTCCCCTACCACTCGCTACACTGATTGTATCGAAGGAGATCGAGAGCAGGAGCGATAGTGTTAATCTACGACCCGCCCATGAATTTACCCAACGAATACAGCACGAAAAAGGATGAATGCGCATTTTGGTGAAAATCTGCCCCGATACGTCATGGTTAAACCGGATGATTCGATCGTCTATGTCATATGATTTTGAATTCTATTGCTGGGTGCAGGCCTAATGGGTTGGCTCAACCGACCCCTACATCATACGAAGATATCCCGCCCATTTCCGTCAAAACCCACCCATCCACAACCCAAAAAACCACCTCAGATGAGGTGGAATTGTTCGGTTATGCGCAGACAATTTTTAGGAATGTATAGCCAAGTGCGGCGCGCTTAGGACATTCAATTTGGTAACGCAAGGACTGTAGGGGTCAATGGCCGTTGACCCCTACCCGATTTCTAAAAACTAAACCGGAATCTCACTCGTCCTAACTGTTATGCGCTTGGCTATAAAGGCCGCGAATTAAGCAAGCAACATCACATCAGCCGCACCGCCTCCAGCAATGTTACCCGCACCGATGGGTACGCTGTTGGCGAGAGTGTTGCCGATACTGAAGACGCTTTGCATCGGGTCATCATTGAAGATAGAAGCAGGAGCCATACCGTCTGCTGTGGCATCTGCATCGTCGAAGATGTTCCCGTTTGCCGTCACGGGATTCCCAACCCCTTCAACGTACAACGCGCCATTGTTGGTGTTAGTTACTGCGTTGCCCGAAATCATCAAGTTGGTATGACCGTCAGCAACCACATCAATGCCCCCATCAACCGGAAAGTTACCTTGGTTGGCCATATCGATTCGGTTATTTTGAATGGTAAGCCCATTAGCCGCTCCCCCAGTGAGCAGGATTCCTGAGCCTTCAATATTGGTGAGGTCGTTATCGGAAACCACTAAACCATTCACATTTCCGTTCAGAATGATACCCTCTTCGAAACCCCCTATATCGATATTCTCCAAAGTATTACCACTAATCAACCCGGAAATGCGATGGACATCAATTCCTTCTTCTAAAGTATTCTGAATCAGGTTATTGCGGATCGCCACATTGGTAATCAAAGTTCCAGCGCCAGGAAAGATCTCGATCGCATCGTCCATCGAACCGTCAAAAACATTGTTCTCAATCGTCAGACCATTGCCGGCATTGCTACCATCAATGCGTCCGCTACCATTGAACTCGAATCCATCAATGGTGACGTTGGTGGGTGAGCCGACAAAACTGACAAGTCCGGCAATCTCAGATTCGTCACCGCGACTGCTGCTATCTCCATCTACGCCACTATTCGCACCGCGCAGGGTTACCGATTTGCTGATGGTACTCGTGCCAAAGTTCCCCGGTCCCACCAACACCGTATCCACTGCCGTATCGCCGAAGCTATCATCCATGCCATCCCCAATCTTGGAGTTGACAGAATTGACCGCTTCGTTGATGTTGGCGAAGATGCGAATCGTCCCGGCCGTGGTGTTTCCAGCCGCATCGGTCGCAGTAATCTCCACATCCAGGAAGTCGCTGCCGTTGAATTGAGAGGCATCGAGGACGGTCAGTTCTCCAGTGGTGGAATTGACATCGACAACATTCGTCAGCACCGTCGAACCATTACGGGTGGTTCCGGTAACAGAGTAGGTGGGAGTGCCGGCATTATCCGTGGCCTGGACGAAGAAACCCGTCGCCCCATTTTGCTGTACGACAATAGTTTCGCCATCCACGAGTTCCGGGGTGCTGGGGTCTTCCGTATCTCCATCTCCGGCAACGCTAACAATGAAAGGTGCGCTGGCGGTGTTGTTAGCCGCGTTGGGGTCGGTTTGCGCCCCGGTTAAACCCGTTACCGTATTGGTAATCGTTCCGGTGGCCCCCGCATCGATGGTGGCTTGTACCGTCAGGGTTTGGGAACCACCGTTATTGACGTTGCCCACAGTCCAAATGCCAGTAGAGTTGTCGTAGGTGCCGCTGGTGGCGCTATCGCTGACGAAGGTAACACCTGTCGGGAGGGTCTCGGTGAGTTGAACGCCCGTAGCGTTCGCCGGTCCGGCGTTATTGACCTGAACGCTATACTGAACGGTGTCGCCGGGGTCGAACTGACCGTCCATATCCACATCGTTCGCCAGTGTCACGGTTTTTGTGACGGATAAGTCCGTGGTTCCGGGTGTGCCGGTAGGAGGCGTGGGGGGGTCGGTGACGAACCATTGGGGGTTGGCTGCCAGTGTGGCGGCCTTGTGTCCTTCAACCACCGCCAAGAAGTTCCCCGTACCGCCCCCATCGCGGATAATCGCA
This sequence comes from Zarconia sp., assembly GCF_057467645.1. NCBI lineage: Bacteria > Bacillati > Cyanobacteriota > Cyanophyceae > Oscillatoriales > Zarconia > Zarconia sp. The sequence continues at coordinate 22,727 of NZ_JBRJXU010000162.1, read as the reverse complement.
TTGCCGGTGAAAACGCCGTTGACTGTTTGGTCGGTGAACTGCAAGTCGGCGAAGGTCAGTCCTCCTTCGAGGCGAATTACGTCATTGCCTTGCTCGCGGAAGTCTTGGAAGACATCGGCATCCTGCTCGAAAGCGCCGCCAGTGGAAGCTGCATCGAGAGCATCAGCGCGACGAGCCACCACAAACGTATCGTCTCCACCCCCACCATTAACAGTGTCAGCTCCTAAATCGCCGTGAAGAACGTCGTTTCCTTCTTCCCCTTGAATGAGGTCGTTGTCTTTTCCCCCAAAAATTGTATCGTCTCCAATACCACCACGAATATTATCTTGACCGCGATTGCCAAAAAGCAAATCGTTGCCATCTGCTCCAAATACGAGATCGTTATCTTGTCCGGCGAAGAGTGTGTCGTTACCGGAATTTCCTTCTAGAGTGTCGTCTCCGCTGTTTCCAAATATTAAATCGTCGTCATTACCGCCAGAAACACGATCGTTACCAGATAACGCAGCAATAACATCATCTCCGTCAAGACTTTCGATAATATCATCATCAAGCAGATCGGGAATGAGCTGTCCGTTTGCTAGATTACTGCCGGGAATAATAAGATCGGGAATTAACGTGCCTGTAATGTTTGCCATGATTTTTCCACAGAGATAAGGTTGGCCATTTTGGTAAAAACACCCTGTGGAAGGTCGCTTTAACTCACAAAAATACTCAATTAGTTACAGAAATGTATTTCAGAATTTCGGTTTTCCGAAAAATTGAATGCTTAGAGTATAGCGCGTTTGTTTTTTTTTTCAATTCTCTCCACAAAATGTTTACATTTTATCGATTTCAAGATATAACTCGCCCCAAAAAATCAGTTTCGAGACCTGGAATTGGGCGAACCTAAATGATTTACTATCGGCATGATGAATGCCTAAAATCCTTAACAGTTGATGTATGTGGAAATTGTCGATCGTCGATCGACCGTGACTGGGTTAAAACTCGCACATCGATTGATACTGAACGCTTTGGGCGATTTAAAAATGCTGCTTGCAAATTATGGAGGCTAAAGATCGACAGGTTGAACCGATCGCTCAACTAGCCCTGACAGGATTTTTCATTCGTTTGCGATCCATTTACAAAGAATGTAAAAGTTGCCGATCTGGAAAGATCGATCGCTTTTAATAATGTTTGGAGTTAATGTCGAGCGAGCGATCTCGCTTCTGCGATCGCGGATCGCTTGCAATTGATTGACTCATGCGATCGACTGACGGCCTACCAGAATAGAGTGGTTCTCTGATTCTATCGATCGTTGGCTATAGCTATCTGTTTATATATTTATTTTCAAGAGTTGAGGCGCATTTCCGGAAACTTTTGGCAAAATTGACTAAACTTTTACCATCATTTTTAATTCTCGCTCGATCGAATTTCCTGAATGTGGGATAGGGTCAAAGATACGAGCAATCCAGAAGAGGGTAAAAATGCGGAGAGAGAGGGGGAGGAAATATGAAAAGATGAAGAGAATCGACAACGAACGATCGAGCGTGCGTCATTTCGACGATCGCCCAATGGGAGAGTTAAAATTAAGTTAACGTCAGTTTTGGATAAAACTGTTTCCAGTGAAGGCGGGGAATGGGGTATGGAGAATGGGGATAGAGTACTTTCCTCCTGAGCAACCAGATGTAGCCAGTGTGGTCGCTTTGCTCTCAAGAGGTTGGCCGACCCCCGAACGTCACCCAAAGTCTACATCCCGGCGAGGTAGCTTAAGCAAAACTGATGTTAAATTCAGAGATTTTACGAATCCAATATCAATGTAGAGCGCCCAATCATGTCCTCTTCGATCGAGCAGAGACTGCGAATCCTGTCTCACGACCGCATCAAGCGCCAAATTAACGATTATCGCCAGCGCATTTGGCGATTGTCCGGTCGGATCGATCGGACTCGAACTTGCCGCTACAACGCGAGTTCGGCATTTCTACTCTGTGCGGTCAATCCTGGCGGCCCTTGCGCGACTTGCTCGGACTACGACCCCGAAACCTGACCGTTTTTACCCAAGAACCTCCGGCGAGAACATGGTTTCTAAGGCATGGAGATAGGAACTGAAGATATTGAGTTCTGTCGGTTGAAGGCGATGGCGAACTTCTTGGTAGAGTAAATCGATGAGCGATCGCACCAGATGCCAGTTGACTTTGAGGGGGGGATAGAGCATCACGCACAACGGGAACAGCTCTTCCTGCACCACGTCGATACTATTTTCGAGGGCGCAAACCCACAGATACACTTGAAACATTTCCACATCTCGAATGCTTGAAATCCGCACCACGGGGTTGCTGAGTTTACCTGTATAGCTGATGTAGTTGGGATACTGCCTGACGGCGCGCCCGCACACGGAGGTGGCGATTTCCGTTCCCAAGGGTAACCAATGCTGTACCGCTTGCAAAATCGGCGAATTGTAGTCGAGATTGGCGGCTGCTTCGTAAGCCCGTTGGAGGGGCATGTACAGGTGGTCGTCGATGACTTTGAAATAAGATCCCACCAGCATTTGTTCCACCGGAGAGAGTAACTCCAGCAACATTTGACTGGTGTAGTGAAACTGCATGCTCACAAACCCAATTAGGCGCGGATCGGTGGCGGTATACTTTTTGCGAATGACGCCGATATCCCCACCGACGATCGTGGCGAGGCGGCTGGGGGGGACGCGATCGGTTTCCACTTCCACTTCCTGTTCGTAGAAATGCCCGGAACCGTTACCCGCCCCCATGGCGACAGAAACGGAAATATTTTGCGGCTTGGCTTGTTGGGTGTAGACCGCTAAAACTTTATCGTAGATGCGAAAGGAGTCGGCGGCAATATCCCAAGGATTGATGAGTTTGGGATCGATGTGATGTCGCTGAACTTCCCTCGCTAGTAGCGCTTCGGTTTTATTCCAGGCTTGAGCGCTGACGAGTCGGAGAGTATCGCAGAGGGTTTGCGCGGTGCGTTCTCGTCCGGCTTGGGAGACGAGTTTGGTGAGTTTGAGTCGATCGGAAAGTTGCTCGTCTTGGGTTTCAAGTTCTAGGTTCTGGACGTATTTCTTCGCCCATTGCTTGGCAAGGGTTTCATTGGCTGAATTATGACCGGCCAAGGTAGATGTAGACATTGGTATTTTCCTATAGACAGATGAGATGGGTTGGCTCAACCCGCGTTTCTAGAACTTGTATCGATCTCCACGCCGCTGAGTTGAATTTTGCCGCAGTAACTTGGCATAGAAGTTCGATGGAACAACCACCGCTCTTGCTATGCATCTTTGAGAACTCAGTATCGTTTTATTATGAATTTAAATTTTAACGCAAATTGTTGAAATTCTTAAAATATTATATTAATGTTTAAGTAGCTTAGAAAAATCGATCCCCTCATCGATCGCACCGATCGTTAGGATATAGAATCCAATCGAATGTCGATCGAGGTTTATTTCGCTTTTTTTAATAATTATCGCTCGTTCGGGAAAATTTTGATAATTTTCTCTAACTTTTTCCGGGCTGCGAGAGCTTAGAATTTTGCAACCCATCGCCATTCTCGCTCCAATCTGATTTTCTGGAGTTTTTGGTCTGGGCGCGCACCGACACATTTCGTGACATATTTCGTTACACAATGCGCGGCTGGAGATGCGAGTGTCGCGATCGAAAAACCAGGTCGAGAAACGAGACTCACTCAACAGGATTTCTAAAGCGATCGCACTCACCACGACGACCTTTGACAATTCAGACAACTGTGTCATCTTCCCGAGGTCTTTTCCCTCCTGCCAACGTTCGCGAGTCATGTCGCGGTGGCGATAGATTGCCCGAGGCGTGGGAGATTTCCAGGAAGTACCCCTCGAGGATACTGTCAGATTCCCCCTCAGAGGACACACTAGAAATAACAACGATAAATTATCTAAAGAATCAGGGGATAGTCCGGATAGAGGACAAAAGTTGTCGATAGATATATGACATCAAGGCGACTCGGACAAACCATCAAAATTTACGGTCCGATCTGAAGACCAAAGGTCAAATTGAATTTGTGAATTTATTAAAACCTGGCAACCCTCTTGAGTTGGAAATCCAGCATCAAAAGCGACGTTTGCACTTTAAGTTTGTCCTTTGAGTTTTGCCTTGGTATTGCCCTTTGAGTCGGCGAAGCATTCGGGTGCAAATTCTACCCATCAACCAAACCTTCTCGCGACTTCAATAATTTCCCCCCACACGCATCAGGAGAATATAATGCGACACGGTCAAATGTCTTTACGGGATATCGTTCCCCCTCGTTCTAAGTTTTTTAACACCGGAAAATTCGGCAGACTCTTTCCCTCCCTGCCGCCCTTTTTACCCGATACCGAACGGGTGCGAGAAGCCCTCATGGAAGTGGGTAAAGCTGGGGGTCCGATGGATAAAGGAGATGATGCCAATCTCGATAACTTCAACTTGCCATCCGGGGCTACCTTTCTCGGGCAATTTATCGACCACGATCTCACATTCGATCCCACTTCCAGTCTGGAACGGCGCGTCGATCCCGAATCGATCGAAAACTTCCGCACCCCCGTCTTCGAACTCGATAGTCTCTACGGTTCCGGTGCCGAAGCCAGTCCGTTCCTCTATGAAAAAGGACGACCGATGAGCGGTAAACTCCTCACGGACCCCGGTTTCCCCAACGATTTGCCCCGTAACTCCCAAGATGTCGCCCTAATTGGCGATCCGCGCAACGACGAAAACCTCATCGTTTCCCAACTGCACGCCGCCTTCATTCAATTCCACAACGCCGTCATCGACGCAGAAGGGGCAGACTTAGAAGAAGCCCAGCAACAAGTGCGCTGGCACTATCAGTGGATGGTGTTGCACGAATTCTTACCCAACCTCGTCGGACCCGAAGTCGTTGAAGATGTTCTGTTCCGGGGTCGCCGGTTCTACCACTGGGCGAACCAACCCTTCATTCCCGTCGAGTTCTCCGTCGCCGCCTATCGCTTCGGCCACAGCCAAGTGCGACCCAGCTTCAAAATCAACGAGACCTTCAATAATGGTGCCGAGGTTCCCATTTTCGGCGCACCGGGAAGCAACGACCTGTCTGGAGATAAGCGCATCGATGCCGATCGGGCAGTGGATTGGCGCACCTTCTTCAGCATCGACGGCAGTACCCCGCAGTACAGCAAGCGCATCGACACCACCCTATCGAGTCCGCTGTTCCGCCTGCCCTTCATTCCCCCCAATATGCCCAGCAACCCCAGTTCCCTCGCCCAGCGGAACCTGTTGCGCCACCTCACCTTCAGCTTGCCTTCGGGACAAGCGGTGGCCTTAGCGATGTTCCTCGATCCCTTAGGGTCGGACGAACTCTCAGATTTGGCAGATTTGGGTGTGGGGATGGAACACCGCACGCCACTGTGGTTCTACATTCTCCGGGAAGCGGATAAGCGCGCCAACGGTCGCACCCTCGGTCCCGTGGGCGGTCGCATCGTCGCAGAGGTCTTTATCGGGATGTTGGAGGGCGATCGCATGTCGTTCCTGCGTCAGGCCCCGATGTGGAAACCGACCCTCGGTCAGCGCAGTGGAGAGTTTGGGATGGTGGACTTATTGAAGTTTTCCGGGGTTGTTTGATGGAGGTCTGTAGGGGCAAAGCATTCGGCAGGTTAGTCCATTGCTCGCGACTAATCTGCGCCCGAATGCTATAGCCCTCACGCATGGCTTCGCTAACGCCCTCCCGTAACGTTGATTCTTCGTTCGGTTATCGGTGAGCGGCATGGCGCGAGTCGTGTTGGGTTGGGATGATTCTGTCCGCCCCCTAAGATTGACTGTCAAACCCGGAATCGGGGGGTCTCCTCCCAAAACCTATATTCTTCGTTGTTCCCCTAAACCCGGAGAGGGCGAAGCATTTGGATTGATGAGGTGTCGTTTGAGCAAAAATTAATCGCCCAAATGCGCGCGCCCCTACAGTCACCCCTTATCCCCATTCCCCATTCCCCATTCCCTACACCCCATAAAAAAATGCTAATCAATACCATTAAACAAATTTGCGATCGCCTATCAACTGCTGGCTGGGGCGATTTAATGTTGCGCCACGGATTGGATATCACCGCCCCGGATTTAGCGGCGGAACTGATCCGAGAACTGCCGAATATCGATCGCAGCCTACCTGGATTTGAAGATTTTGCCTTTGAAGGGAGGCGAGGTATCGAACCGGGCAATCCCGCCCGCAGTTTGCTGTTCCACGCCTTGGCATCTCCCAACGTCACCCAGGGGGCAAATGGGGAAGATTTAACCCTATTTCCCACCCTTGCAGAAATTGAGGCGATCGAAAACTACGTCTTCGGCGTTCGTCCCCCATCCCTAGCCGACCTCATCAATCGGGCCGAGGGGGACTTGATGGCCATTGTCGTATTTGCCTCGGAATACCGTCCCGGTGCGGAAACCGTCCACCGCCAACATGCAGATCTGTGTTTTTCCCGAACGGGTGTTGCCCGCGTGGGAACGGCAGCCCCGCGATACGATAATCGCCGTCGGGGGTTTTTACCCTTTGTCGAAGGAGACGATCGCGCCTTTCGGGTGTTGCCAGCCCGGTATTCTGCCTACATTGCCGTCCAGCGTGGGGGGGAAGAAAAGACCTTCGGACCGATGAATTTCAGCTTCCGCCAGAAGCATCCCGAACTCTACGGAGGGGGACAAATTAGCGATCGCGATCGTCAATTTTGGGTTCCCCTGCACAAACTTTTCGACGGTCCGGAATGCATTCGCGGCTTGGATTTAGGGGTGACGTTGGATGCCCACCACGTCAACGAAAAAATTCGGCGCATTCACCTCGAATTCAAAAACCAAGGTCACGACAGCGATTGGGGAGAACCGGATATTAGCAACCCTCCCTTCATCTTTACCGACTCAATTGCCGAATGGTCGGCCGATGGGGAATATGGGGCGGGAGTATTGGTTCCGGTGGTGCATCCCAACTTCATCGAAGCTGCCCAGTATCGAAACCAACCCCTCACCTTCCGCGTACCCCCCAATCCCCGTAACCCTTGGGCCCCCAGTCTACTGATGGAACCCGACGGGGGACTGCGCCGCGCCCCGGAATACGTCCACGTCCGCCATCAAATCCTCCCGGACGGCCGGAGTCGAGACTTAAACCAAGTGCCGGATGTCGCCGACGAAGTGCGCCGGGGGAACTATCGGGCGCAACACTATATCGACTTTACCGGCGATGGGTGGATCGAGGTGTCCTGTCCCCAATTAGCCACAGCTTTGCCCCGTACCATCCCGGCTTATTCCATGGTGACGGCCCCGGATTTCTACCCCAACTGCGACCAGCGAGAACTCATGGAGTGGTGGTTGCAGCGAGTACCGGAGGGGTTGCGATCGACCCTGTGGCAAACCCCGCCGCTGACCTTAGCCGACGAACGCCTCGCCCCGAACCTCCAGTTAAATGGAGCGGATTTTCGGCCTGAAGACGATACGGTAACGGCGATCGTGTCTATGGTGCTGGAGGGGGAAGTGCGGCAGATGCCCTCGAGTCTGGGGGATACCCAACGCCACGCCTACCTCCCCGATGGGGCGGCTGGGGTGTTCGCGCCGGGATGGGATACCAGCCGCGATCGCACCGGGGATACGGAGCATTTGGCAGCTTACGGGTTGGGCAGTCCGTTCCCCGAGGATGCCAAACTCTGCGCGGCCTTGAGTACCTTTTGGCCGGCGGTTGCCCCCGATGCCGGACGCAGCTTCTCTCAGATTTTCCCCACCGTCAGCCCCCTGACGGACACGGAAATTCACGATTCCGCTTGGGATGGAGTCGATGGTCCCCGCGTGGTCTTGCGGGAAAACCAACCGGTGGTGGAATACACCCGCTTTGACTACGTGGATTATGTAGAGAATACCCTCGATAGCAAGTTCTCCCTGGCATTGACGGGGAAGGTAGACGTTCGCGAGTATACCGCCCGAGTTTTAACCATGGCGCGGGCCTATGGCGGGGCGAGGATTGGCGGTTCGGCAAAGCACTTGTGGGCGGTTCTCTCATTCCGGGAGGTGGGAACGACTGCCGCGCAACGCCAGGAAGCCGAGGCGCAAACCGGGATTCGGCTGCAAGGGGACGTATATCGGGTTGAATTTATCCGTCGCGGCGGCGAACTGCCCCATCCGGCGGATTTGCGCAAAGTTCATTACGAAATTCGCGCTCGCATTGTTGTGTTTGTGGGGTCTCTACCCCAAGTTTTGGTACTGCAAAATGATGGAATCTGGGAAGCGGTTAGAACGCTATAGGACGGATGTCACGATCGTTGGCGGCGGACCTGCCGGGTCTGCGGCCGCGATTTGGTGCGCTCAGCATGGGTTAAATGTGATGATGCTCGAACGGCAGCGATTTCCCCGCGAACGCCCGGGGGAAACCCTTCACCCCGGCATCGAACCGCTATTGGAACAGTTAGGAGTCGCCCAACCGGTACGGGAAGCGGGATTCTTGCGCCATGAGGGGAATTGGGTGCAGTGGAGTGGAACTCGTCATTTCGTTCCCTTCGGTGAAGATCGAACGGGATCCTGGCAGGGGTTCCAGGCTTGGCGCGCCGATTTAGACTCGATGTTGCTCGATCGGGCCCAATCCTTGGGGGTGCGAGTTCTCCAACCCTGTCGGGCGAAGCATCTCTTCGTCGAAGGGGGGCGCGTGGCGGGGGTGCAAACCTCTGTTGGGGCCGTGCGATCGCAGTTCCTCATCGATGCGGCAGGAGGCGGACATTGGCTGGCGCGGCAGTTGGGAATGGAAGTGATTCGCTACTCCCCCCGGCTGACGGCTTACTACGGCTACGGCGAAGGCAACTGTCCCGCCCGAGATCGCGCCCCAGCTATTGTTGCTGACGATCGCGGTTGGACGTGGACGGCAAAGGTACGGCCCCACCTCTATCAATGGACTCGCCTATTTTTCTCTCCCCAGTTTTTGGACCAAGATTGGATGCCCCAAGAGTTTGCCGGGCTGGTTCCCAAGGGGAGAATCCGCAGGGCCGATGTCACCTGGCGAGCGGTCGCCAAGCCAGCCGGACCGGGTTATTTTACCGTCGGAGATGCGGCAACAGTACTCGATCCGGCTTCCTCCCACGGCGTTCTCAAAGCAGTGATGTCGGGAATGATGGCCGGACAGGCGATCGTTAAGATTTTGCAACACGGCGCTTGGGAAGATGCGATCGTCGCACAATACCGTCAGTGGATCGATGGCTGGTTTAGCAGCGATTTGGTGCGGTTGCGCGAACTTTACGCCACCTTGCCCGAACCACCGGTTTGGGTGGCGTAATTGGAGAAATGGGAGCAGGGGAGAAACGGGAGAAGATTTAGCTCCCGATGCTCCCGATGCTCTCGATGCTTCCGAAGCCCCCGAAGCTCTCCAAGCCACAGAAGAGTTGTATCATAGGATACTTAACATTTTTCCCTCAAAACTCGGCATAAACAGTGAAAATTGCGCTGATTGGTTTCGGATTTATTGCTCAAAACGGTCATTTACCCACGTATCAGTCTTGTGACGATCTGCGTCTAATAGCTGTGGTCGATCCGGTTTTAGAACGTCGAGAAGTGGCATTGAAACTGCATCCAAATATCGACGTTTACGAATCGATCGAGGATTTGTTGCAAGATAAAGGGGATGACATCGATTTAGTGGATATTTGTTCTCCCAATGCCTTTCACCTGGATGCAACCCGGAAAGCCCTGGCTGCGAAAAAACACGTTTTATGTGAGAAACCGTTGGCGATCGAGCGAGCGAGTTTTGAGGAGATATCGCAATTTGCACGGGAGCAAAATTGCTTGCTCTATCCCTGTCATAACTATAAATTTGCTCCATCCGTTCAACGTGCGGCGGAGTTAATTCAAAGTGGGAAAATTGGCGATCCGCTGTTTGCGTCATTTCAAGTCTTTCGAGTCAGTCACGCGCGGGGCGTTTCCGAATGGCAACCCCACTGGCGGCGCGATCGACCCATTTCGGGTGGCGGTATTGCCATCGACCACGGCGTTCATTTAATGTCGATCGCTCATTCCCTTTTTGGTGGTTGTCCGAAACGAGTTTCTGCCCATATTAAAAATTTAGGAAACGACGAATATGAAACTGAAAATACAGCTTTAATTTGTTTGGATTGGCATCCCATTTTATTGCAAATAAGTTTGAGTTGGATCGGATCGGCGCGTAAATCTTCGTTCCGGGTGCAGGGAACATTGGGAGAAATTTGTATCGATAATGATGATGTCACGCTCATCGATCGTCACGGTAATTATCAAGCTTGCATTGTTCCCACGGATTTCGACGATCCATCCCATTCGAGTTGGTTTAAAGCTGTCATTCGCGATGTTCAACAACATATTAAAACTGGGAATTTCGAGCCAGAGTCACTTTTGGAGGCGGGGCTCGTTGCCGAGGCAATCGAGAAAGCTCATCTATCGAGTAAAAATGGTGGGGGTTGGTTGCCTCTAGAAACTTATAGCCCGACGTTAAAAATCGCGGTTTAGTCGTTGTTTTTAGATTTTATTTTTATAAAAAATTAATTTTTGATTAACTTAGAAAGTGTCATTAAAAATAAACAAAACACTAGTAAAAACAGAGTTAAAATAAAATAATTATTTTAAGAATTTAATCATATTAGATGACACAATCGAAATTAATATAAATTATATCTAATCAAAAAAATGTCAGAAGTATTTGAAATCGATCGCCAGTTTTTAATGCCTGGAATCCAACAAATTGCCTCGAGATCGCAACTAGTTCTCGATCGAGGAGAAGGGGCAATTTTATGGGATGAAGAAGGACGCGCCTTCATCGACTTATTTGCTGGGGTTGGGGTCTGTAGTATCGGTCACTCTCACCCCCACTTTATTAAAGTCGTCACCGAACAACTTCAGAAAGTTATCGTCGGCAGCTTCAGTACCAAAGTGCGCGCCGAACTGTGGCAATTTCTGGCGACCCTTACTCCCGAAAATCTCGATCGCTTCCAGCTCTTTTCTTGCGGTAGCGAAGCGGTAGAAGCTGCTCTGCGACTGGCAAAATCCTATACGAAAAAAACCAGTTTCTTAAGTTTTTGGGGCGGCTTTCACGGCAAAACCTTAGGGTCTTTGGGACTGTGCGGCGTTGACTTTCAGAAAGACTACCGACCCCTACCTCCCGGCTACACCCAGGTTCCCTACGCCGAATGCTACCACTGTCCCTTCAAATTAACTTACCCCGATTGCAACCTCGAATGCGTGAAATTCGCCCGAGAAACCGTCGAACGAGAAGTCGCCCAAAACCTCGCCGCCATCGTTGTCGAACCCATTCAGGGAACTAACGGCAACGTTGTCCCGCCACCGCCCTTTTTACCCGCCTTGCGGCAGCTTGCCACAGACTACAACGCCTTACTCATCGTCGATGAAATCATCACCGGATTTGGTCGAACTGGGGAGATGTTTGCCTCTAGTGCGCCGGGAATCGATCCCGATGTCGTCATCGTCGGCAAAGGAATGGCGAACGGTTTACCTATCAGCGGTTTGATTTCCAACGACGAGTTTTCTAGTGCCGAACCCTTCGCGAAAGCCAGCGGCAGTTCGTCAAGTTTCGGCGGCAACCCCATCGTCTGTGCAGCGACTCTAGCAACGCTGCAAATTATTGTCGAAGAAGAACTCGATCGAAATTGCCGGCAAGTGGGTGGGTGGTTCCTCGAAAAACTTCAAGGGTTTAAAGAACGCTACTCCTTTGTCGGCGACGTTCGCGGGACGGGGTTGATGCTGGGCATCGAACTGGTGCGAGATGGCGACCCCAGCCGTCCTGTGGAGAAGGAAATTACCGGGGAATTGTTCCGACGGGCGATCGAAGCTGGCATCATTATGATGTGCTACGGTCCTAAGATTCGCATCAATCCGCCGTTGTGTATTTCCCAGGAATTATGTGAAAAGGCACTCGCTGCGATGGAAACGGTGTTTGATTCGATCGCCAATGACTATTTTTAGCACGATTGCCTCGTCTCGACAAACCGAGAAAAAAGGGTTTGAAACCCAAGCGATCGCCACTGCCCTCGCGATGGATGCATACTCGTGAAGGTGGATGTTGGGGGTGAAGGGAGGTAACGGTCAAACCCCTTTCGCAACAATACTTTTGGCTGTGTTCGATGCCCAAATCGCACCGAGTGCGGGTTAAACTGGATGAAGCCATCAGACCCTTTTGAGAAACGTCAGTTTTAGATCTGACAGCTTCGGATGAGGGTGAGAAATAGAGCGCCCTCCTCACCCGCGAGGAGATTCACCCCGGTGTTGTACCCTTGCTCTCGATGTGCGAGTCCACATCATCTCCTCGAATTTCCAGCCCGCCGAATGTTACGGAGAATGGGCTTTTGGGCGAGGCAACTTCAGGAAAACTGACGTTTGGAGAAGTCAAAAAAAGGGCGAGCGGAAAAGGAAAAGAGCCTTCAATGTCACGAGTTCTGGGTTCCTTTTAATTTTTGGTGAGGGTTGCGAAAGTCTACTGACCGAGTCAAGTTGGAGAAAAATGCAGGATGAATCTACCGTTTGTTGTTGATATTGCTATCGGCTTAATTTTTACCTATTTAACTTTAAGCCTGTTAGCCTCAGAAATTCAAGAATTAATTACGACGTTGCTGCAATGGCGGGCAGAACATCTCAAAAACTCGATCGAGATTATGCTCGCTAGCGGTCAAGTTTCTCCCAATGCCAAAGAGATTAAAAATTTAAGCGATCGACTTTATCACCATCCGCTCATCAGTAGTTTAAACCAAGAAGCCAAAGGTAGATTGGCAATTGGATTCCGCAAGTTTGCTAACTTATTTATTTCATTATTCTATCGTTTAACCGGTGCGGAAAATCCCTTTACAAAAGATTCTAGCGCTCCTTCTTACATTCCTGCTGAAGCCTTTGCCACAACCTTAATCGACACTTTTAAATTAAAAGAAATCGGTCAAGCCGTGACGATGGCTCGCCTGGAAGATTTCAAACAGCAACAGCTCAAAGATATTTTAAAAATTCTCAAAGCGATCGATCTAAGCGATTCTGCTCGTTCGATCGTCACGCAAGAGTTGGAAGCTTTAGATCGAGACTGGGAAACCAGCGTCCAAGATTTTGGCACGCGGCGGGTCAACTTACCCAATACCCTCGATCGGATGAATCAACGGCTCGATACCTTTTTGAAAAATTGTCAAAACTATATCGAACAGCCGGAAACCTACCTCAACGTTTTCCTGTATCGGGTTCAGTACATTCAAGATAGAAATTATAGCGAAACCGAACGCTCGGTCTTAATTCAATCCTTAAAACCGAGCATGAATGAAGTGGTAGAGATGATTCAGGATAAGCCCAAAATGTATTCTGAATTGCAAAAAGCCCTCGAAGATAAAAATAGCCCATCCCATCAAGGCATTACCGACGTCATCGAAAGTTTGCCGGAATTGCCCGCACCCGTCAAAAATAGTCTGGCGGCTTTAGGCAATCGCATCCAATCTCGAAAAGAAAACATTGAAGATGAGGTGTCCGAACTGCAATTACAAATTGAAAATTGGTTCGATGCTTCCATGAGCCGCTCCTCTGGCGTCTACAAGCGTAATGCCCGAGGGATTGCTGTATTAATTGGGATTATTGTTGCCGTAGCAACCAATGCCGATAGTTTGTACATCACTGAAAGTTTGTCGAAAAACTCCGTCTTGCGCGCGGCGATTACCGAAAATGCCGGTCAATTCGTCGCCGGCGGTCGTCAACCCACCGCCCAGGATTTCAAAGCATTATCCCAAGAAGTGAAAGATTCTCTCGATGAAGCGTCGCTTCCCCTGGGCTGGCGTTCCAATCTTGTCGCCGAACAAGCCCGCGAAAACAAAGGCTGGCCGCTCCCCTATCTCAAACGCTTCATCGGTTGGGTTGTCAGCGGTCTTGCGATTTCTATGGGAGCGAGTTTTTGGTACGATCTCCTCGGTAAAGTCGTCAGCGTTCGCAACTCTGGAAGCGAGTCTTCATCGCGACGTTAAGTTTGCCATTGAATTCACCCCAATCGATTGAGGGTTGGGGGAGGATTTAGCCGAATCAAAAATTGCCAAAACATGGCTCAAACGAGTGGCACGTTCAACTCAATTGCCTAAAATCTTGCATGGGGAAAGAGAAATGGCGAATCGGCGTGCCTTCCTCCATCCCCATTCGAGCGAAAAGCTGCACGTGGCGTAACGATGTTCCTGGCAAGCTTTTTCATGGCCTTTTCCCCCAAACCTTCCTCAATTCGTAGACCTATCGGGCGATAGAAAGTCACGCTTTCCGATAAGATGAGAAATGCCTGGTGGTTAGAACGTCATATTGTTTTAACCCTTTGATGGCAACTGTGATAACATAAGCGATTCGAGAGACTGAGTCGATCTCCATCGATCGTTCAAGCTCCCGAGCGCAACCTAACGAGGAAATATCCCCATGAGCCAAGACGACATTTTGAGCCAAGTTACAAAAATTGTAGTCGAACAACTAGAAGTTGAAGAAAGTGAAGTGACAGCCGAGTCCAACTTCGTGAATGATTTAGGTGCGGATTCCCTAGATACAGTCGAACTCGTCATGGCTCTGGAAGAAGAATTTGAGATTGAAATTCCCGATGAAGCCGCTGAAGGCATTACCACCGTGCAAGAAGCCGTTAACTATATCAAAGAGCAAACCGCTTCTGTGGCATAACATCACAGTCCCCACCGCCTAAGTTCAGCTTGCCTGAATTAATGACTGAGCTCCGCGCGCGCACAGCAAAGCCAACACCGTGAAGTCTCAGTCCCTTCTTCTGTTTTGCATTCTGGGTGTTGAATCCCTCGCCACTGACTGAGATTATGACAAACTTTAAAACCAAACGTGTTGTTGTTACCGGTCTGGGTGCGGTTACACCAGTGGGCAATACCCCCGAAGAATATTGGGAAGGATTGCTAGCTGGGCGTAACGGTATCGGTCCGATTACCCTCTTCGATGCATCGAAACACGCTTGCCGCATCGCCGGTGAGGTCAAACAATTTGACCCCCATCAATACATGGAGCGAAAAGAAGCCAAACGTATGGCTCGCTTCGCACAATTTGCGGTGGCTGCCAGCAAACAGGCGATCGCCGATGCGAAGTTTGTCATCAACGACTTGAATGCAGAACAGGTGGGCACGATGGTCGGGACGGGCACCGGCGGGCTAGATGTGATGGAAGAACAGCACGAGGTTTACCTAACTCGCGGTCCGTCTCGTTGCTCGCCCTTCACCGTGCCGATGATGATCGCCAATATGGCGGCGGGGTTAACGGCTATTCACATCGGGGCAAAAGGTCCCAACTCCTGTCCGGTGACCGCCTGTGCGGCGGGTTCCAACGCCGTGGGAGATGCATTCCGCTTAATTCAACGGGGCTACGCTCAAGCGATGATTTGCGGGGGGGCAGAAGCGGCCGTCACCCCCCTATCGGTGGCGGGATTTGCCTCGGCGAAAGCGGTGTCCACGCGCAACGACGATCCGGCGCGGGCGTGTCGTCCCTTCGATCTCGATCGCAACGGTTTCGTGATGGGCGAAGGTGCGGGTATCTTACTCCTCGAAGAACTCGAACACGCCCTCAGTCGCGGTGCGAAGATTTATGCGGAAATCGTGGGTTACGGCATGACTTGCGATGCCTATCACATTACTTCACCCGTTCCGGGAGGAACCGGTGCCACCCGCGCCATCGAACTGGCGCTCAAGGACGCGCAGATGGCACCGGAGCGCGTCGATTACATTAACGCTCACGGAACCAGTACTCCCGCCAACGATAAGACTGAAACCTTGGCGATCAAAAAGGCATTAGGGGAAGAAAACGCCCGTCGCGTTGCCATTAGTTCGACCAAATCCATGACCGGACACCTCCTGGGTGGTTCCGGTGGAATCGAAGCGGTGGCAACGGTGTTGGCGATTCAAAACGATCGGATGCCACCGACGATTAACTTGGAGACACCCGATCCCGAATGCGATTTAGACTACATTTCCGAGGGCAGCCGTGCCAAAACCGTGAATGTGGCTCTTTCCAATTCCTTCGGTTTCGGCGGTCATAACGTGACGTTAGTCTTCCAGAAGTATGCTTGAAATTTGCCTTTCAAAATAGCGATCGAGAGGATTTAAGGCAATATCGGAAAACATCACCAGATGATGGGACATTTTGCCGCGCCCTCTTGCCGCTTCATCCCGGTAGTGGGATGATAAAGAAATTATAAAGGGCAGTCCGAACTGCATCCCGTACAACTGACTCCAGTCCTTGCTCAAACGTTGTCAATAAGATAGAAGACTATGGCTGTTGCCACCCAATCACTCGAAGAACTTTGTATTAATTCCATCCGCTTTCTGGCAATTGACGCTGTAGAGAAAGCGAAATCCGGCCATCCGGGATTACCGATGGGGGCCGCGCCCATGGCTTTCGTCCTTTGGGATCGCATCATGCGGTACAACCCCAAGAACCCCGATTGGTTCAATCGCGATCGCTTCATCCTGTCTGCCGGTCACGGTTGCATGCTTCAGTATGCCATGCTGTACCTCTCCGGCTACGATAGCGTCACCATCGACGATATCAAGCAATTCCGCCAGTGGGGATCGGTCACGCCCGGACACCCGGAAAACTTCGAGACGAAAGGGGTAGAAGTCACCACCGGACCCTTGGGACAGGGAATTGCTAACGGTGTGGGCTTGGCAATGGCCGAAGCTCATTTAGCAGCCAAGTTCAATAAGCCCGACGCGACGATCGTCGACCACTACACCTACGTCATTCTCGGCGATGGCTGCAACATGGAAGGGGTTTCCGGGGAAGCCTGTTCGTTGGCCGGTCACTTGGGACTCGGCAAGCTGATTGCCCTATACGACGATAACCACATCTCCATTGACGGTTCCACGGATGTTGCCTTCACTGAAGATGTGAGCAAGCGATTCGAGGCTTACGGTTGGCACGTGCTTCACGTCGAAGACGGCAACACCGATATCGATGGCATCGCCAAAGCCATCGAAGAAGCCAAAGCGGTGACCGACAAGCCGACGATGATTAAAGTGACCACCACCATCGGTTACGGGTCTCCTGGTAAGGGAAATACCGCCGGCGTTCACGGTGCGGCTCTCGGCGGCGATGAAGTGGCGGCCACCCGCAAGAATTTAGGTTGGGACCACGAGCCCTTCGTGGTTCCCGAAGATGCCCTGTCTCAGTTCCGCAAAGCCGTCGATCGCGGTGCAGAAGCTGAAGCCGAGTGGGAAAAAACCTACGCAGACTATAAAGCTAAGTATGCCGCCGATGCCGCCGAGTTCGAGCGCATCACCAGCGGTACGCTGCCTGAGGGTTGGGAGAAAGCACTGCCTACCTACACCCCTGAAGATAAAGCCCTTGCCACTCGTAAGAATTCTGAGATTACTCTCAATGCTCTGGCTGAGGTGATTCCCGAACTGGTGGGCGGTTCTGCCGACCTCACTCACTCCAACCTCACCTTCATGGAGGTGTCCGGAAGTTTCCAGAAGGGAGCCTACGAAAACCGCAACCTGCGCTTCGGGGTCCGCGAACATGGCATGGGAGCCATTTGTAACGGGATTGCGTTGCATAATTCCGGTCTGATTCCCTATGGTGCCACCTTCTTGATTTTCACCGACTACATGCGGGCGGCGATTCGCTTGTCGGCTCTGTCTGAAGCGGGTGCGATTTGGATTATGACCCACGATTCCATCGCCCTGGGTGAAGACGGTCCCACCCACCAACCGGTGGAAACGATTGCCTCTTTGCGAGCCATCCCCAACTTAATCGTCATGCGTCCGGCCGATGGTAACGAAACCTCTGGAGCTTATAAGGTGGCGATCGCCAATCGCAAGCGTCCGACGCTGATGGCTTTCACCCGCCAGGGCTTACCCAATTTAGCCGGTAGCTCTATTGAAGGGGTCGAAAAAGGTGCTTACGCTGTTGTTGAATGCGACGGCACGCCGGATCTGATTTTGATCGGTACCGGTAGTGAAGTGTCCCTGTGCGTGAAAGCCGCCGAGAAGCTTTCCGCATCCGGCAAGAAAGTCCGGGTCGTTTCCATGCCCTCTTGGGAGCTGTTTGAAGAGCAAGATGAGGCTTATCGCGAGTCCGTACTGCCGAAAGCGGTTACCAAGCGTCTGGCCGTTGAAGCGGGATGCAGCTTCGGTTGGGAGCGCTACGTCGGTTCCGAGGGCGATACCATTAGTATCGATCGCTTCGGCGTTTCCGCACCCGGCGGCATCGCTATGGAGAAATTCGGCTACACCGTCGATAACGTTGTTGCGAAAGCAGAAGCACTCTAGAGCGAATTCTCTAACATCGCTTTAATTGTGAAAGTTTAATGTAGAAAGGTGGGTTGTAACCCACCTTTTTTTTTCAAAAGTGTGAAGTCCGCTCGACCCGATCGATGGTTTTGAGTGCGTTCTTTTTGAAGTTTCAAGTAATAGTAAAGAGAGCGCAAATCGATGGAAACGTAAAGTTTGGGAAAAGAGGAGCGAACGCACGATAGAAATAGACAGAGATATCCGCGATCGCCCTCACTGAAGGTATCAGACGGCTGAGGGAGCTATCGATGGGGTGTCTGAATCGAAGTGAAGAGCGCTTTAAAGTAGCTTTAAATGTCCGGGTTTATTTTGGATTTCAACCCCTTGCAGATACATCAGCGCATACAACGATATCGTCGCCTGCGATCGCCCGATGCTAAAAATCGTGCAAACTTTGTGAATTCATAAAAAAAAATAGTTTTTAACGTACATAGTGGGTATTACCCATCATTCCACTTTGAAGTCTCAATCGTTAAAATGGACGAGTTAGCCTCAATGCTCTCGCCTACCAATTTAGTGCGACACAATATCAATTTGTGCTTAAAAATTCGCTCGATTCTAGCTCGTTCTAACGCTTTAGCGAAACATGAAAAATTTGCTGTCTGTTGATGATGTTGCAGCTTACAACGAACGCTCGTTAAAAACTCTTGTCCGAGCTATTTCTCTATCTCAAGGTCAGTTTGCCCTAATTCTCGTTCGTTGCAACTATACTTGGTTGGCAGAGCAAATGTCAGATCGAGTCAAAACCAAGTTATCCATCGACCTAAAAGAATTTAAATTACCCGATTCCGTCCAAACCCTCTACACCACCATTCAAGATTGTCTGAGCCAAAATCGCCCCGAGGCTTTAGCCATTTTTAACTTAGAATCGGTGACGGAAATCGATCGCGTTTTGAACTCAACGAATCAAGTTCGAGAAGAATTTCGCAAGAGATTTCCATTTCCCTTAATTTTATGGGTCAACGATTGGGTTTTAGAAAAGCTGATTCGACACGCGCCAGACTTTAAAAGTTGGGCAGCCAGTTCTATCAAATTTGAAATTTCCACCCAAGAACTGATCGATTTTTTACGCCAGAAAGCGGAAACAATTTTTTCCAAAGCCCTAGAAGTGGGTGCGAATCCCTTTTTAGCCAACGAGGCACTGAATTTGGCAATGGGTTCCCCCCACCGCCAAGTGTTAACCCTGGCACAAAAAGACCTAGAAGATCGCGGCATTTGTTTAGAGCCCTCTCTGGCAGCCAGTCTAGAATTTGTGTTCGGTCGAGATGACTATGCCAACGACCAGCTCGATCTGGCTTTAGAACACTTCGAGCGCAGTTTGGCGTTTTGGCAAGCAGAACCGATCGAGGGCGCAACATCCTCCGACGCCCTCAACCCCGTCCAATTTAAAGAGCGCGAGGGGGTTTTACTCTTCTACTTGGGTCTGTGTTACTGCCGTAAAGCGGATTTGCATCCGGGTCAAAATCAGCGTCACTGGAAAGACGCGCGCAGATTTCTCGAACGGTGCATCGAGACCTTCGAGCGATCGAATCGTCAGGATTTGGTGGCGAAATCGATCGGTCAACTCGGTCAGGTTCTGCGGCAGTTGCAAGCCTGGAGCGAACTCGAAACCTTAGCTCAAAAATCCTTAGATCTCCATCAAACTTTAGCCAAAATCCAAGAAGCCTCTTTTGACGTTCAACTGGCTCAAGACTACGGTTTTCTAGCGGAAGTGGCTCTCGGTCGTCTCAAATGGCGATCTGCCAAGCGATTTGCCGAACAAGCCCTGCAAATTATCGAACGCGCTGCCACCCCCAAACCCCAACATAAAGCCCTCTATTGCTTGTTGCTCGCTCGATCTCGCAACCACCTCGGTAACGCTCAATTAGCCACCGTCGATCTCGAAATCGCCAAAGACATTCGCGTCCGCGACGATACCCCCCTTCACCAACACGATCCGCAACTCTACATCCAAATTTTGCAAGAATTGCGATCGCTCTACTTCAATCGGGGTCGCTATTTAGATGCGTTTACCATCAAGCAAGAGCAGCACAAAATCGAACACCAATACGGGTTTCGCGCCTTTATCGGGGCGGCGCAGCTACAGCCACAGCAGCAAACGCGCAATCCGGCTTGGGAAACCTCGCGCACGGCCACCGTTGCCCAGGAAATTACGGCCGCCAGCCGCCAGCAAGATATCCACCGCTTGCTCGAGCGCGTCAGCCGCGACGATTACAAACTGACGATCGTTCACGGTAATTCTGGGGTGGGAAAAAGCTCGATTCTCAATGCCGGCTTGGTTCCCACCTTGCAACAAAGAGCGATCGGGGAACGAGCCGTCGTCCCCGTGGTGTTACCCACCTATACCGACTGGAGTCGAGAACTGGGGCAGCGGTTAACCGCTGCTTGCGCTGGGGATTGCCAGCCTCTCCCAGATTTGCAAGAACCCGACGAGCGCTTCAACTGGTCGCCAAAAGCCATTCTCGATCGACTGCGGCAAAATATCAGTTGTAACTTACTCACGGTCTTAATTTTCGATCAATTTGAAGAATTCTTCTTTGTCTACGGCCATCAAGCCAATCGTAAAGACTTCTACGAGTTTTTATGCGAGTGCTTGAATCTTCCCTTTGTCAAAATTATCCTCTCCCTGCGCGAAGACTATCTTCATTATTTACTTGACTTCGATCGGCTTCCCAATCTCGATGCGATTAACAATAACATCCTCGATAAAAATATTCGCTATCAATTGGGCAACTTTTTCCCAGAAGACGCGCGCAATATTATTCAAGAACTCACCCGAAAAACTCATTTTCAACTCGATGCCGATCTGATCGAACAACTGGTACGAGATTTATCGAGCGAACTGGGTAAAGTGCGACCGATCGAACTGCAATTGGTGGGGGCGCAATTGCAAGAAGAAGATATTACCTCGTTAAGTCAATATTGGCTGTTGGGGTCGAATCCCAAAGACAAACTCATTGAGCGATCGCTGGTACACATTATCCGCGATTGCGGTTCGGAGAACGCCAAAGCCGCCTGGAAAGTCTTATCGGCCCTGGTGGATGAGAAAAATAACCGTCCCTTGAGAACCCGACAGGAACTCTCGAATGCCATCGGCGTGTCCAGTCCGATAATCTCGAATACCTCCTTTGTTTCTAAAATTACACCCAGGCATTCCCCCCTCGATGTTCCCCAACAACTCGAACTGATCCTGAATATTTTTGAAGGTTCGGGTCTGATTTTTCGCCATCGAGAAGAGTCGGGAGAACGCTACCAACTCGTCCACGACTATTTAGTCGCCCCGATCCGCCAGCGTATCGAAGTCAACCTCGCCAAAAGACTCGCTCGCAGCGAAGCCGCGCAAAAAATTAGCCAACGGCAACTCGAACGGCGCAATGGTCAGTTAAAATGGCTTGTCGCTGGTTTAACTTGTTTGAGCTGTCTGTCCGTCCTCTCCTGGCAGCGCGTGGTTGCCAAAAATACACAACTGCAAAATCAAAGAAAGCAGCAAGAAGTCATTTCCAAAACCATCGCCGCTGAAGTCTTTTTCCTGTCGAACCCCAACAAGGTCGATACCCTGATGGAGAGCTTGCGAGCTTGGCAAAAATGGGATCGCTTAAAACAGAAACACGATCGAACCCGATTGCGGATTTTGACCACCCTTCAGCAAGCCGTTCACCACGTCAAAGAGCGCAATCGTCTCGAAGGCCATCGAGATAGCGTCTGGGATGTGAGCTTCAGTCCCGACGGTCAAACCATTGCCAGTGCCAGTACCGATCGTACCGTTAAATTGTGGCGCTCCGATGGGACGTTCGCCCGCAAACTTTCTCACGACGAACCGGTGACCAAAGTCCGATTCAGCCCCGATGGCGATCTCCTCGCCTCTGCGAGTTGGGATGCCACCGTCAAGTTGTGGCAACTCGATGGAACCCCGATTGCGACCCTTAAAGGTCATCGGAATAAAGTCTACGCTTTGAGCTTTAGTGGAGACGGTCGATACCTCGTCTCCGGTAGTGAAGACTGTACGGTGAAGCTTTGGAATCGAGAGGGAAAACTGATTCGGACGTTTGTGGATACCGAAACCACACCCGAGCTGGCGAAGGGGAAAAATTGCGATTCGCGATCGAGTCATCACGGTTTGGTACTCGATGTGAGCTTCAGCCCCGACGGTCAACTGGTCGCCTCTTCGAGTAGCGACGATACCGTCAAGTTGTGGCGCCTCGATGGAACCTTAGTGGCGACCCTCAAAGGACACACCCAGGACGTGAATGCAGTGACCTTCGATCCTCAAGGTCAATTTGTCGTCAGTGCTGGGGACGCCACCTTAAAATTCTGGAAGCTCAACGGGAGGCTAATCAAAACGATTCGCGCCCACAAAGACCAGATTCACAGCGTTCGTTTTAGTCCCGACGGTCAGTTTTTGGCATCGAGCAGTGAAGACAACACGATTCAACTGTGGCAGCGTCAGGGAGAATCCATCAAACTGTTGGAAACCTTTGAAGGT